>QKII01000032.1 GCA_003249625.1 Propionivibrio sp.
GTCGCCGGTGCCACCAAGAGCAACATGACCCAGGTCGTCAAAGGGGTCGCACCGTTCCTGCTCTCGCACAGCATCATCTTGTTGTTCCTGATTTTCTTCCCGGGGCTGGTGACGGTTCCGGCCAAGTGGTTTGGCGGCTAGCCGACTGGTGTTGTTCGGTAGTTTCCCGAATGGGCGCTGACCACGCCGAAGGAACCGTGGCTGATCATTCTGGTGCTGATCGGAATCATGATGGTCGCCGGGATGTTCATTGACCTGCCGGCGGCGATTCTGCTGCTCGGACCGATTTTCGTGCCGCTGGCCGAGCGGATAGGCTTCGATCTGACACGTCTCGGTCTGGTGATGGTGCTGACGCTGGCCATCGGGCTCTATACCCCGCCGGTTGGTACGACCCTGTTCATCTCCAGTTCCATCGCCAACGTCTCGATCCTCAAGTCGTCGCGTGAGCTGCTTCCGTTCTACGTCGTCGCGCTTGGTGCCACCCTTTTGTTCGCATTTGTTCCCGTGCTGACTTTGTAGAACAAGCCCCCTCGGTAGTCGGACTCCTAAAAATTGGTCCGATCCTCGCCGGCGATGACGTTCAAGAGCGCGTCATCGCCGGATTTTTTTCCGGAAGCCAGTTAGGTCGCCCACAAATCGTAATTGGCGAAAATGCCTCTGAATCAACAGCGGCTTGGCTCTCGGGGGCTTAACGGGAAGGCGAATTTTGCTCATGATTTGGAAAAAAAGCGCACGATCATGGTAAATTTCAGCCAAAAAAGGCCTGATGTTTCAATTCAGGCGTGTCTTAAGGCCAATGGTTCGGTTGGCAAAACAATAAACTCAACAAGACTTGGATTAGAAATCCAAGCGCTGGTATTTCCTTTTTGCCGTGCGTGGTTCGCGGTGCTCTGGTTCGGTTTGTCCTGTTTGGTTTGCTTACGAATGTTCGTGGCGTGATCTTGCTTGCTGACAGGTTTATGTAACAATATACGAACAAATTATTGTTAATTCGTCATTGTAAGAGGTTGTTTTCAGCTTCTGTTTGATCGGTTCTTTCTCGCGATTCCTGACATGATTCGTTTTCTTGTTGCGGTCGTTGCCCTGTTTGCGTTCTGGTTGCTGCTTTCCGGAATGCCTGTGCCGTTCCTGGTTCTTTCGGGCTTGGGGTGTGCGATCGCCGTTGTTCTGCTTTCGGGACGGTTGAATCTGGTTGCCGAGGAGAGTGGCCCGATTCGCCTCGTCTGGAGCAATCTATTGGTTTACTGTCCGTGGCTGATCAAGGAGATTGCTTTGGCCGCTTGGGATGTGTCAAAACGGATCCTGAATCCGCGGCTGCCGATTTCGCCAACGCTGGTGGAATTCCGTCCTTCGCAGAAGACCGACGCCGCTTTGGCGATCCACGCGAATTCGATCACTTTGACGCCGGGTACGATCAGTGTCGAAGCGGAGCCGGGGCGATTCCTGGTGCATGCGTTGACGGAAGAAGGGGCGTTGTCGCTCGCAGGCAGCGAAATGAATCGTCGTTGCGCAGAATTGGAGGACGTTTAGCCGTGCTTGTTGCTGTAACGCTGATTCTGCTGGTTACCGTGGCGTTGGCACTGGTGCGTGCCGCCAAAGGTCCGACCGTATTCGACCGCCTGCAGTCGTGCAGTACCATCGGGACCTGCGCGATGCTGCTCCTTGCGTTACTGGGTTTCATCGACAAGCGCCCTGAATTCCTTGATCTGGCCCTGACCTATGGACTGCTTAACGTCATCGGCGTTATCGCCGTATTGAAGTTCTTTCATCCGGAAAAGAGTCGGGGCAAGGGCGTGGAGAAGAGGTCAGACACGCGGGCGGAGGAGAGCTAGTCATGGAAATGCTGACAACGATCCTGAGCTGGATCTTCCTCGCGTGCGGGGCTTTTTTCTGCTTGCTTGGCGGTATTGGCCTGATTCGCATGCCCGATTTCTATACGCGAATGCATGCCGCCAGCGTGACGGAAACGCTCGGTGCCGGGCTGGTGCTGCTGGGGTTGATGTTGCATGCGGGGTTGTCGCTGGTGACCGTGAAGCTAATCATGATCGGGGGGCTGATTTTTCTGGCCAGTCCGACGGCGAGTCATGCGTTGGCCAAGGCCGCACTGCTGAGCGGGCTCAAGCCGCTGCTGGGTAAGGAACTTTCGACCAAAGAGGTGCCGCCATCGAAACGCTGATCATCAACGTGCTGCTGCTGTTCATGGCGGTCGCGGTGCTGACGATCGCCTTCACGCGCAATCTGTTCTCGGTGGTTGTCCTTTCCGGGGCCTACAGTTTTCTGATGGCGACCGTGCTGGTGGCGCTCGACGCGGTCGATGTGGCAATGACCGAGGCGGCCGTTGGAGCAGGCGTGTCGACTGTGCTCCTGCTCGGGGCGTTACGCCTTTGCAAGAGCGAAGAGGCGAAACCGGTCCACAGGCCGTGGCTGCCTCTGGCGGTGTCGGTTTCTACCAGTGCGCTCCTGGTGTACGGCGCCTTGGGGTTGCCGGACTTTGGTGATCCGGAAGCGCCGATTCACAAGAATGTTGTTCCTCGCTATCTGAAAAACGAGATTGACGTGCCTAACGTCGTTACTGCTGTCCTTGCCAGCTTTCGTGGTTACGATACATTGGGCGAAACGACGGTGGTGTTTACCGCGGGCGCCGGGATCATTGCTTTATTGCGGCGGCGAAAAAAGACTCCCGAGGACAAGGGAGGTGGTGCGTGAAGGATGACCTTATCCTGCGTGTAGTGGGGCGCCTGCTGATTCCGGCTATCCTGCTCTTTGCGCTTTACGTCCAGTTCCATGGCGACTTCGGTCCGGGCGGCGGTTTTCAGGCGGGGGTGATGGCTGCCGCGGGAGTTATCTTCTATTCGCTGATATATGGCCTGTCTACGACACGGCGTATCGTGCCGGACTGGGTCGTGGAGACGATGGTCGCCGCAGGCGTGTTGATTTACGCTGGCGTCGGATTGGCTGGCATCCTGCTTGGCGGCCACTTTCTCGACTATTCAGTTCTTGCCAGCGATCCGATCCACGGTCAGCATCGCGGGATCTTCTGGGTCGAAGTGGGTGTGGCGGTCACGGTTTGCGGCGTGATGCTGAAGATCTATTACATGTTCGCTTCGCGCGGCGGTTCGGAGGATTGACGGTGCTGGCGCATTTCACCAATATCATTACGGTGTTCCTGATGGTGGCCGGCCTGTTCATCATCATCGCTCGCGGAAATCTGATAAAGAAACTCGTTGGCCTTTCGTTGTTCCAGACGTCGGTTTATCTGCTCTACATCACGCCGGGCAAGCTGATCGGCGGAACGGCACCGATTCTCTCGCCAGCCTATTCGGTCTACTCAAATCCGCTGCCGCATGTCCTGATCCTGACGGCCATCGTTGTGGGGGTGGCGACGCTTGCGTTGGGTTTGGCGCTGGCAGTGCGCATTCGCGAGGCTTACGGCAGTATCGAGGAGGATGAGATCCTCGCTCTCGATCACTCCGTGGAAGTTGAAGAAGCCAGGGAGGCGCATTGATGGCGCTGGCGCAACAACTTCCAGCGCTGCAGGTCGTCTTGCCGCTGATTTCCGCGCCGCTGGCGATTCTCTTCCGGCGCGCCGGTCCGGCGTTCCTCGTCGTTACGGCAGCGGCCTGGCTATCTTTTGCCATTGCCATCGCCCTGTTTTTGCAGGTCGACGTTTTCGGCGTGATTTCCTACCCCATGGGAAATTGGCAACCGCCGTGGGGAATCGAGTATCGGCTTGATCGGCTCAATAGTTTCATGCTGATTCTGGTGTCCGGCATGGCCGCGGTTGTCTTGCCCTACGCGCGTGCGAGCATCGAACGGGAGATTCCGCAAGAGTCGCACTACATGTTCTATGCGATGCTCGGGCTGTGCCTGGCCGGGTTGCTGGGGATAACGATTACCGGTGATGCGTTCAACCTGTTCGTGTTTCTGGAGATTTCCGCACTATCGACCTACGTGCTGATTGCCATGGGTCGGGACCGTCGGGCAGTGACCGCTGCATATCAGTATTTGATCATGGGGAGCATCGGGGCGACTTTCATTGTCATCGGTATCGGCTTTCTTTACTTGATGACTGGAACGCTCAATCTTGCGGACATGGCACAGCGTGTCGCGGCGATTGAAAACACGCGACCAGGGCTTGTGGCGCTGGCCTTCATCAGCGTCGGTGTGTCGCTGAAGGTTGCCCTGTTTCCGTTGCATCAATGGTTGCCGAATGCCTATACCTATGCTCCTTCGTCCGTAACCGCCTTTCTTGCGGCGACAGCGACCAAGGTGGCGCTCTATGCGCTGATCCGTTTCTATTTCACGGTGTTTGGTGACAGTTTCATATTTGGCAAACTGCCATTGCCCGAGTTCATGTTGATCCTGTCGCTGTTTGCGATGGTGTTTGCCAACGCCATCGCCATTTTCCAGGACAACCTGAAGCGCCTGTTCGCCTATTCGAGCGTCGGACAGATCGGCTACATCACGCTGGGGCTCTCATTCGACTCGGTCAATGGTGTCGGTGCGTCGATCATGCATCTGTTCAATCACGGTATGACCAAGGGTGCGGTCTTTCTGCTCATCGGAGGAGCCGTGGCGGGCCTGACCAAACGGCAGGCGGTTCCGCCTGCACCAACCTTCGAGCGGATCGCCGGGCTGTCCAAAACGATGCCGCTGACCAGCTTTGGTATTGTCCTCGGCGGATTAAGCCTGATCGGCGTGCCGGGAACCGCCGGTTTCGTCAGCAAGTGGTATCTGGTTCTCGCGGCGATTGAGAAAGGTCAGTGGTGGCTGGTCGGCGCGATTCTTTTCAGTTCCCTGCTTGCCGTGGCTTACGTCTGGCGTTTTGTCGAAGCAGCGTACTTTCGTGATCCGCCAGCCGGGCATGAGGCACGCATGGAGGCGCCGCTGGCGTTGCTTATTCCCGGTTGGCTTCTGATACTGGCGACGCTCTGGTTTGGCTTCGATACCTCCTTCACCGTGGGTGCAGCGCTGGATGCTGCCCAACAACTTGTACATAACGGTCACTGAACGTGGAAAACCTGATTCTCGCAAGCCTCGTTCTTCCTGTTCTCGGGGCAATAGGTATCTTTCTTGCCGGACGCTGGCCGAATCTGCGTGAAAGCGTCACGATCGTCACTGCCGTAGCGACGTTCGTGTGCGTCGTCCAACTCGTCGAACCGGTGTTGGCTGGCAGCCAGCCAGCTGTCGTGCTCTTCGAGCTGTTTTCCGGATTGCCCGTGGCGTTTCGCGTCGAACCTCTCGGCATGATTTTCGCACTGGTGGCATCGGGGTTGTGGATCGTCAATTCGATCTACTCGATTGGCTACATGCGCGCCAACGGCGAGCATGCACAGACACGTTTCTATATCTGTTTCGCGTTGTCGATTGCCGCAGCGCTGGGCATTGCGTTTTCTGCGAATCTGCTCACGCTGTTCCTCTTCTACGAAATATTGACGCTGATCACCTATCCCTTGGTGACTCACTGTGCGACGGAAAAGGCGAAGAAGGGTGGGCGCGTCTATCTGGCGATTCTGATGGGAACGTCGATGCTCTTCCTCCTGCCGGCGATCATCTATACGTGGCACGTGGCGGGAACAACCGACTTTCGCCAGGGAGGCATCCTGCCGGCGACGCTGGCTCCGGGAATGCTGACGGCTCTGCTGGCGCTATACATGTTCGGTATCGGCAAGGCGGCGCTCATGCCGTTCCACCGTTGGTTGCCGGCGGCGATGGTGGCGCCAACGCCCGTTTCAGCGTTGCTGCATGCGGTGGCTGTGGTCAAAGCAGGGGTGTTTTCGGTTGTCAAGGTGGTTGTGTATATCTTTGGCAGCGGCATATTGGCCGGGCAGACGGGGTGGGTGATCGCCGTCGCGGCATTTACCATCATTGCGGCATCGATCGTTGCCTTGCGCGCCGACAACTTCAAGCGGCGGCTGGCTTACTCGACGGTCAGCCAGCTGTCCTACATCGTCCTGGCTGCCGTCGTGCTGACCCCGCTTTCGACGGTTGGCGCCGCATTGCATATCGTTTCGCACGCGCTGGGAAAGATTACGCTGTTTTTTACTGCAGGCGCGATTTACACGGCGGCGCACAAGACCGAGATCAGCCAGTTTGACGGTATTGGGCGGCGCATGCCCTGGACGATGTCCGCATTCACCGTCGGCTCGCTGTCGATCATCGGCATTCCGCCCTTCGTCGGTTTTGTCAGCAAGTGGTACATCCTGTCGGGTGTGTTGTCGGCGGGAATGCTGTCGGTTGCCGCGGTTTTCCTGCTTAGCACCCTGCTGAATGCCGCCTATCTGTTGCCGATCGTACATCGGGCGTTCTTTCGCGAGCCGACGCATGACGACTATCACGGCGAGCATGGCGAAGCGCCTTTGTTCATGGTGATCGCCGTTTGCCTGACTGCCGCGGGGACGCTTGCCGCGGCTTTTTTCCCGGATGTCCTGGTCGAGCTGGCGCAACGAATTGGTAGCGGAGGAGGCGTATGAGCGCGCGGCGCGAAGTATCGGGGCTGCCCGCCAGTCCGGTGAGCGGTCGGAAAGCATTGCTTCTCACCTTGATAGCATGCCTTCTCGTCCTCGTGCTGGAATTGCCGATCGACAAGCACGTCGAGACGGAGGTCGAACATTGGTTCGGTTTTCACGCCTTTTTCGGCCTTCTTGCCTGTGCGGTTCTTGTCCTGCTGGGCAAACTGTTGCGCCGTGTAATCTCCCGGTCCGAGAATTATTATGACGCTCGCTGAGTTTAATCCGGGACTGACGCTGATTGCCGGTGGGCTGTTGCTGCCACTTCTGCGCGGGAAGCTTCGCGCACTATTTCTCATTTTGTTGCCGGTCGCCGGACTTGTTCATTTGTCGCTCCTGGTTCCGGGCATGCACGGTGTCATGGATTTCCTCGACTACGAGCTGGTCACGCTGCGTGTCGATCGCTGGAGCATGGTTTTCGGCTGGGTTTTCATGATCGCCTCCTTCGTTTCTGCGATCTACGCGTTGCATCTGCGTACCCCGTTGCAGCTTACAGCCGGCATGACCTACGCCGGGAGCGCCATCGGCGCTGTGTTCGCGGGCGACCTGATGACGCTGTTCGTTTTCTGGGAGCTTACGGCCATTACCTCGCTCCTCCTTGTGTGGGCAGGGCGTGGGCCAAATGCCTACGCGGCCGGCATGCGTTACCTGATCGTGCAGATCATCTCGGGTACCCTGCTGTTTTTTGGCGCGGCAATCCAGTTCAACACGACCGGCTCGCTGGAATTCGGAGCGATCGGCCTGGAAGGTGTCGGCGGCTGGCTGATTTTCATCGCCTTTGGGATCAAGGCGGCTTTTCCACTGCTGCATGCCTGGCTGCCTGACGCCTATCCGGAGGCCTCGGAGGTCGGAGCGGTGTTCCTGTCGGCTTTTACTACCAAACTCGCGGTATACGCCTTGGCTCGTGGATTTGCCGGGACGGAATTGTTGATCCCGATCGGTGCTGCGATGGTCGTTTTCCCGATATTCTTCGCCTTGCTCGAAAACGATTTGCGTCGCGTGCTGGCCTATAGCCTGAACAATCAACTGGGTTTCATGGTGGTGGGAATCGGCATCGGCACGGAAATGTCCCTGAATGGGGCGGCGGCACATGCGTTCACGCATGTCCTGTACAAGTCGCTGTTGTTCATGTCGATGGGGGCGGTGCTGTATCGCGCGGGAACCGTCAAGGCATCCGAACTCGGCGGACTCTGGCGGTCGATGCCGCTGACCACCGTGTTCTGTGTCGTCGGCGTTGCATCGATCGCCGGGATGCCGTTCTTCAGCGGCTTCGTCAGCAAATCGATGATCGTTTCGGCTGCAGCGCAAGGTGGCTACATGGCCGCGTGGTCGGCCTTGATGTTCGCGGCGGCATGCATGTTCCTTCCGGACCTCAAGATTCCTTTCTTCGCGTTTTTCGGCCGGGATTCCGGCAAGCGCTGCCCCGAGGCGCCGTTCAACATGCTGGTGGCTATGGCCATCGCCGCGGCGTTCTGTGTCGGCATCGGGCTGATGCCGGGACGTTTGTACGCCCTGCTTCCCTATCCGGTTGCGTATGCACCGTATTCCGTCTCCCACGTCCTGGCACAGCTGCAATTGCTGCTGTTCGCTGGCTTGGTTTTCGCGGTCGTCGTGCGCTGGCGACTTCTGCCGCTGGCGGTGCCGGGGATCAACCTCGACGTAGACTGGCTTTGGCGGAGGCCCGGTGCCTTGATCGTAAAGGTGATCGCGAGAATCTTCGAGATTGGCGGATACTGCCTGAGTGCCTTGTTGTCGTTCAAGCTCTCGTCGCTTTCCGAAATGATCGAGAGGCATCGTCTTCCAGACGGCTTACTGTTGCGTTCGTGGCCCACGGGCAGCATGTCGCTATGGGTCATGTTGATGCTTTTTGCCTACCTTCTTCTCTATTACCTCGGCGGCTGAAAGGACTGGCTGTCGCATGCCGCGAGCGTGTCATCGCGCTGCCGGGGCGGGTGATTCGCCGTGATAGAATCCTCCCCCTTCCTCCTTCTTTCCACTGCCTCCCCGTGATGGGACTCTGCCATGTTTTCCGGAATCATTGCCGCCGTTGGGCGGATCACTCAACTGGCCCCGCGTAACGATGGGACGCCAACGGTTCGTCTGACCGTCGATGCCGGCCGGCTCGGCCTCGACGATGTCGCGATTGGCGATTCGATCGCCTGTAACGGTGTCTGTCTGACCGTGGTCGAAAAGACATCCGTCGGTTTTTGCGTCGACGTCTCGCCCGAAACCCTGTCGTGCACGGTCGGTCTGAACGTTCCCGGACCGATTAACCTGGAAAAAGCACTGCGACTTGCCGATCGGCTGGGGGGGCATCTGGTTTCCGGGCACGTCGATGGCGTGGGCGAGGTTGTGCGATTCGATCCCGTGGGTGACAACCGCCTGCTCGTCATTCGCGCCCCCGAAGCGTTGTCGCGATACATCGCTCGGAAAGGGTCGATCACTGTGAACGGTGTCAGCCTGACGACAAATGCCGTCGACGGCGCCGAGTTCTCGATCAACCTGATTCCACATACCCTGGACGCGACCACTTTGGGTGGGTTGCAGGCAGGAGCTCCGGTCAATCTGGAAATCGACCTGATTGCCCGCTACGTCGAACGTATGCTCAACCCCGAAGCGGAGGGTTTGTAATGTGTCCTGCTGAAATGTCGTCGTCGATCGCGCCGGTCGAGGAAATAATCGCCGAGCTTCGTGCGGGTCGCATGGTCATCCTGGTTGACGAAGAGGATCGGGAAAACGAGGGCGATTTGGTTCTCGCTGCTGAGCATGTAACCCCGGAAGCGATCAACTTCATGGCCAAATACGGTCGTGGGCTGATCTGTCTGACAATTACCGAGGCACGCGCCAAACAAATCGGTCTTACGCCGATGGCGAGGGATAACAAGAGTCCCTACAGCACGGCGTTCACTGTGTCGATCGAAGCGGCCGAAGGCGTTACGACCGGAATTTCGGCACAGGATCGTGCGCAGACGATTCAGGTTGCCGTGGCACGCAACGCGAAGCCCGAGGACATCGTTCAGCCCGGACACATATTTCCGATTACAGCACGCTCGGGTGGAGTCCTGGTTCGCGCCGGGCATACAGAGGCAGGATGTGATCTGGCACAGTTGGCCGGGCTGGAACCGTCATCGGTGATTTGCGAAATCCTGAAAGACGATGGCTCGATGGCGCGCCTGCCCGATTTGATTGTGTTTGCACAAGAGCATGGGCTGAAGATCGGCACGATTGCCGACCTTATCCATTATCGCAGCCGACACGAGACACTGGTCGAGCGCAGCTATTCCAAGCCGATTACGTCGGTGCATGGTGGGTTCATGCTGCATGCGTTCACCGATCTCACTACCGGCGAGGTGCATCTGGCGTTGGCGCGCGGAGATATCAGCCCCGAGCGGGAAGCGTTGGTCCGTGTGCATGAACCCTTGTCGGTCCTTGATTTTCTTGATTCCGGCAATGGGCGGCACAGCTTCTCTCTGGAAGAAGCGATGCAGGCGCTGGCGAAGGCGGATTCGGGCGTTATTGTCTTGCTGCATCGGCCTGAAACGGGGCAAGACATTCTGGCAGTACTCAAGGAACAATCAAATACGCAACGCCCCGCGGCAAAGTGGGATCCGCGTATTTACGGTATTGGCGCCCAGATCCTGCGCGATCTTGGCGTGCGTAAAATGAAACTGTTGGCCAGCCCGCGGCGGATGCCGAGCGTTGCTGGCTTCAACCTTGAGGTCACCGGCTATGTCGCTTCGGCAAGCGATCTTGGCTGACCTACATGACGGGAAAGAACACCATGCCTCGTTTTGAACGTATCCACGAATATGAGTCCAATCTCGACGGTACAGGATTGTCGATCGGGATCGTGATGAGCCGCTTCAACCAGGATATCTGCGAGGGGTTGCTGTCGGCCTGCGTCGCGGAACTTGCGCGCCTGGGCGTCAGTGAAAGCGATGTTGAAATCGCTACGGTTCCGGGGGCTTTGGAAATCCCTCTGGTTTTGCAGAACCTGGCTCAGAGCGATCGATTCGATGCCTTGATCGCCCTGGGTGCGGTCATCCGCGGTGAAACCTACCATTTCGAAGTGGTTTCCAACGATTCTTGTCGTGCGGTGATGGAGGTTCAGCTTGACGCGGGGATTCCCGTCGCCAATGGCATCCTGACTTGCGAAGATGACGACCAGGCGCTCGCGCGCATGCAGCAAAAGGGCGCCGACTGCGCCCAGGCTGCGGTCGAAATGGCCAATCTGTTGAGTGCGATCGGGGAGCGTCCGCAATGACCAGTCAACCGGAGAAAGGTGCTTCGAGCGCAGTGAAGAAGCCGGCCAAGTCGCCCCGGCGGCGTGCGCGTGAGTTCGCAATGCAGGGTTTGTACCAATGGCGTGTGGGCGGGCATGACGAGGCGGCGATCGAGGCGCATCTCATGGATAGCGAGGGTTTCGACAAGGCTGACCGCGATTTCTTCGTCGGAGTCTTTCGCGGAGTCATCGCACAGAATTCGGTATTGCAGGAGCATCTGCAAGCGTATCTTGACCGTCCTTTTCGCGAATTGTCGCCAATCGAGGCGAGCGTACTGCTGGCGGGGGCCTACGAGTTGGTCAATTGCCCCGAGACGCCGTACCGGGTAATCATTAACGAGGCCATCGAGTTGGCCAAGGGATTTGGCGGGGCCGAGGGGCACAAATACGTCAATGGCGTGCTCGACAAGCTGGCAGGGAAGTTGCGTACTGTCGAGGTCGAAGCCCGGCGTCCTCGGCGGTAATTTTCTACCAGTCGTTGCGCTTGGCGTATGCCGTCCGAATTCGCTCTGATTGACCGCCATTTCGCGCGTGCCACACCGCAGGCCGTGCTTGGCCCAGGCGACGACTGTGCATTGCTGGCCCCTTCGCCCGGAATGGAATTGGCGATGACCACCGACATGCTGGTCTCGGGGACGCATTTTTTCGCAGACACCGATCCGTGGCAGTTAGGGTGGAAGACACTGGCTGTCAATGTGTCCGATCTTGCCGCCATGGGGGCGATGCCGCGCTGGGCGCTGCTCGCGGGCAGTTTGCCCTCTGCCGATGAAACCTGGATAGCCGCCTTTGCGGATGGTTTTTTTGCGTGTGCCCGGTGTTTCGGCGTAGACCTTGTCGGCGGCGATACGACGCGTGGGCCGCTCTGTCTGTGTGTGACAGCGATTGGCGAAGTGCCCTCCGGAGCAGCGTTGCGTCGCGATCGCGCCCGGCCCGGCGACGACATCTGGGTGTCTGGTTCGCCCGGCCTGGCGGCGCTGGGTTTGGCACATCTTCAGCAGCGAGCCACGCTGACCGGTGAATTGGCGGAGACTTGCATCAACCTCTTGCAGCGGCCTATGCCGCGGGTCGAGTTGGGCTTGGCGTTGCGGCAGCGTGGGCTTGCTCAGGCAGCGATCGACGTTTCCGACGGGCTGCTGGCTGACTTGGGGCATATCGTCGAGCGCTCGGCTGTCGATGCGAACGTCTTCGTTGCGCAACTGCCCGGTTTGCCGGAAGGCGCTGATGCTCTGATGGCGCGCCAATGCCAGCTGGCGGGCGGCGACGATTACGAGTTGGTGTTCGCTGCCAGTTCTGACAAACGTGATGCCTTGGGTTTGCTGGCTGAGGAAATCGGGCTGCCGCTGTGGCGCATCGGCACGATTGCAGCGGCGGCTGGAAAAGGGGAGGTGCGCTTGCTTGACGAAGAGGGCAGGAGCGTTCGGGTGGGCAATATGGGTTTCGATCATTTCGGGGCAGATGAAACCTCGTAGCGTACCGTCGTTGCGATTTCTTTTTTCGCATCCGGCTCACTTTATTGCCTGCGGATTTGGTAGCGGCCTGTCGCCCGTCGCTCCCGGGACCGTCGGGACTCTTTTTGCCTGGCTCTCGTTTCCGCTTTTGCGAGCGCTCCTCGGTGACGTTGAGATGCTCGGGTTTCTCGTCGCGTGTTTTGTCCTCGGTTTTTTTGCGGTTCAGCGTACCGGCTCGGACCTCGGCGTGGTAGACCATGGCAGTATTGTCTGGGACGAGATCGTTCCCTTCTGGATGGTGCTTTTCCTTTGTCCCTCAGGGTGGGCTTGGCAGACGGCGGCATTTTGCGGCTTCCGGTTTTTCGATATCGTCAAGCCGCAGCCCGCGCGCTATTTCGACGAGCACGTCAAAACCGGATTTGGCGTGATGATGGATGACCTTTGCGCCGCTGGCTATACGGTTCTCATGTTGCTTGTCGGACAGTTGGTGATGGCGAGGTTCCTTGCATGATGGGTGTCGATCAGATGTCGCTGGAAGCGCTTGCTGCACAACTGGGCGATTGTCTTTTGACCAGAGGCGAGAGGCTGTCTACAGCTGAATCATGTACCGGTGGATGGGTCGCCCAATGCGTGACGGCGATCTCCGGCAGTTCCGAGTGGTTCGATCGCGGATTCGTTACCTACTCCAACGATGCCAAGACCGAAATGCTGGGGGTTTCGGCGGAAATGCTGGCGGAGCACGGTGCGGTAAGTGAACCCGTGGCCGTGGCGATGGCTCAAGGGGCCTTGATTCGCAGTCGTGCACAGTGGTCTGTAGCCATCACAGGGGTTGCCGGACCAACCGGTGGTTCTGTCGCGAAGCCAGTTGGAACCGTGTGTTTTGCCTGGGCTGGCTCCGACGGACGGGTGGTGGCCGAAACGTGTCATTTCTCGGGAGATCGGCAGGCGGTGCGTGCTCAGTCGGTACGGCATGCGCTGGCCGGTCTCTTCCCGAATTTTCGCGGGAATGGTTGGGCCACCAGCCTTGCTTGAGACGTTCACTGCTGGACAGAACTACTGTATATAATTACAGTATTTGGCGTCGTGCTGGCTCCGTTCGCGACAGCTGAAAATGAGATAATTCGACGCAATTTCATAAGGAAGCGCAATGGACGATAACAAGGCAAAGGCACTGGCTGCTGCATTGGCCCAGATCGAGAAGCAGTTCGGTAAAGGCTCGATCATGAAGATGGGTGAGGGCAGTGTCGAAAAGGATCTGCAGGTGGTGTCTACCGGATCGCTCGGACTCGACATCGCGCTTGGGGTTGGTGGCCTCCCGCGCGGTCGGATTGTCGAAATTTATGGGCCGGAGTCGTCCGGCAAGACCACGCTGACTCTTCAGGTAGTGGCCGAGATGCAGAAGCTCGGTGGCACGGCCGCATTCATCGATGCGGAACATGCTCTTGATCCGACCTATGCCCAGAAACTCGGTGTCAAGCTCGACGATCTGCTTATCTCGCAACCCGATACCGGCGAGCAGGCGCTGGAGATTGCCGATATGCTGGTACGTTCCGGTAGTGTTGATGTGGTGGTGATTGACTCGGTTGCGGCACTGGTGCCCCGTGCGGAAATCGAGGGCGAGATGGGTGATTCGTTGCCAGGACTGCACGCTCGTCTGATGAGCCAGGCGCTGCGCAAGCTCACGGCCAATATCAACCGGACCAACACGTTGGTCATTTTCATCAACCAGATCCGGATGAAGATCGGCGTCATGTTCGGCAGCCCGGAAACGACGACCGGCGGTAACGCACTGAAGTTCTATGCTTCGGTCCGTCTGGACATCCGCCGTATCGGCGGAATCAAGAAGAGCGATGAGGTCATCGGTAACGAAACCAAGGTTAAGGTCGTCAAAAACAAGGTCTCGCCACCTTTCCGCGAAGCGATCTTCGATATTCTCTATGGAGAAGGGATATCGCGCGAAGGGGAAATCATCGAGTTGGGCGTGGCGCACAAACTCGTCGAGAAATCCGGCTCCTGGTATGCATACAACGGCGAGAAGATCGGACAGGGCAAGGACAACGCGAGGGAGTTCCTCCGCAACAACCCCGATATTGCCGCGGAGATCGAAGCGAAGATACGTCTCGCGGTAAACGTTCCCTCGCCGCACGCGACGGCAGCTTCCGAATAACTCGAGATGAGCGCCACGTTGCGCGAGCGCGCCTTGCGACTGCTCGCGCGGCGTGAATATGCGCGTGCAGAGTTGGCTCGGAAGCTTGCTCCGCACGCCGAGTCGTCTGAGGCTGTCGTTGCTCTTCTTGACGATCTCGAGTCACGCCGTTTACTGTCTGACGAGCGATACGCGGAAATGCGCGTGAATGCGCGCAGTGCGCGCTACGGAAATGCCCGGCTGATCAAGGAACTGCGTGCCTCGGGGGTCGATGCAGTAGTCGTAGACAAGGCCTTGGCGGAGGTTGAAGACGAGTTTTTGCGAGCGCGGGAAGTCTGGCAGCGAAAATTTGGCGCGAACATGCCCCCGGTTGATGCGTCCGATCACGTGCGCCAGGCGAACTTCCTGATGCGTCGCGGATTCTCCGGGGATATCATTCGCCGTCTATTACGTGGCGATTACGAAGGCGATCGATAAGTGATGTCCGAAAATGATGTGATGTCCGAAAGTGACTTGGGCGAAAGCAGCAAACTATCAACGCACAACCTCAAGAAGCGCTACAAAAAGCGGACAGTCGTCGAGGATGTCTCGCTTGAGGTGGGCAGTGGCGAGGTTGTCGGATTGTTGGGGCCGAACGGGGCAGGGAAAACAACGTGTTTCTACATGGTGGTTGGTCTCGTGGCCTGCGATGGAGGTGATGTCTATCTGAATGATAGAAAGATTACCCATCTGCCAATCCATCAGCGTGCCAAGCTTGGGGTGTCCTATCTTCCCCAGGAAGCCTCCGTGTTCCGCAAGTTGACGGTCGTCGAGAACATCAAGGCGGTGCTCGAACTGCGCAAGCTACCCCGTGATGTGGTTGAGCAACGTGCCGAACAGTTGCTCGAGGAACTTCATATTTCCCACATCCGTAACAGTTCAGCCGCCTCGCTGTCGGGCGGCGAGAGGCGGCGGGTGGAAATCGCGCGGGCGTTATCGACGGACCCGCGCTTCATTCTGCTCGACGAGCCATTTGCCGGGGTCGACCCGATCGCTGTGCTGGATATCCAGAAAATCATCCGCTTCCTTAAAGAACGAAATATCGGCGTGCTGATCACCGATCATAACGTCCGCGAGACGCTCGGGATTTGCGATCACGCCTATATCCTCAACGAGGGGGGCGTGCTGGCGGCTGGTCGGCCTGACGAAATCATTTATAATGAAAACGTACGCAAGGTCTATCTGGGCGAGAATTTCCGCCTCTGATCCTGGCTCACCGATTTCTCCTAAAAAATGTTTTGTATCAGCGGTGTGCCGAATTTGCAGTGCGCTACCGCTCTGTCTCCACCATGAAGCCATCTCTCCAGCTCAAGCTAACGCAGCACCTGGCGCTGACGCCGCAACTCCAGCAATCGATCAAGTTGCTGCAGTTGTCGACGCTTGAGCTTGAGCAGGAGCTTGAGAAGTATCTGCAGGAAAATCCCCTGCTCGAGCGCGAGGACGAAAACTATTCCTCGGCCACTCCGGATTCTGGCCAAGGCCCGGCGAACGAAGACAGGAAGACTGAAGAGGCGGAAACGCCGAGCAACCCCGAGTCGAGTGATGAAGAGAGCTGGCTTGGGGAGCCGGAAGGAAATTACGCCAGCGCCTCCGGGTCCTTCGATGACGACGACGGCGACTATCAGGATGTCCAGGCAGCGACAACGTCGCTGCGCGAGCACCTCTCCTGGCAACTGGGCCTGATGAACTTGCCAGCTCGTGACCGCACGCTTGTTCAATGCTTGATAGAAGCGTTGGACGATGATGGCTATCTGACCCAGTCACTGGACGAATTGGTAGATGCTCTGCCTCCGGAACTGGAGATCGAGCCGGAAGAGTTGCAGATCGCATTGAGACACCTGCAGAATTTCGATCCGACCGGGGTTGGTGCGAGAAATGCGCAAGAGTGCCTGGCGCTGCAACTGGATGCGCTCCCTGTGGACGAGACGCAGCGGTTGGCTTTGGAAATTGTGCGTAATCATCTCGACCTCCTTGCTGGGCGCGATTTTGCACGGCTTAAGAAGCTTACAGATTGCGATGACGACCAACTGCGCGACGCGCAGTTCCTGATTCGCGGACTGAATCCCCGTCCAGGTGCGACATACGCCGCGCTCGATGCGCGCTATATCACGCCGGATGTGGTCGTGCGCAAGGTGCGTGGCCAATGGACGGTCAACATCAATTCAGATGCCTATCCGCGCTTGCGTATCAACAGCCTGTATGCGCAGATTCTGTCGCGGCAGCGTGGCTCTGGACTGTCCGGGCAATTGCAAGAGGCTCGTTGGCTGATCAAGAATGTTCAGCAACGCTTCGACACGATTCTTCGCGTGGCGCAGTCCATCGTCGACCGGCAACGCCAGTTTTTTGACCACGGTGAGGTTGCCATGCGGCCGCTGGTGCTCAGGGAAATTGCCGAAACGCTTGGTTTGCACGAGTCGACGGTCTCCAGAGTGACAACGCAAAAGTACATGGCGACGCCGCGTGGCATCTTTGAGCTGAAATATTTTTTTGGCAGTCATGTGGCGACGGAAGCGGGAGGGGCGTGCTCGGCGACGGCCATTCGAGCGCTGATAAAGCAACTTGTCGGCGCGGAAGATGCAAAAAAGCCGCTTTCGGACAGCCAGATCGCGGAACTTCTCGGACAGCAGGGGATTGTCGTTGCACGGCGGACGATTGCCAAATACAGAGAATCCCTGAATATCCCTCCCGTTAAACTGCGCAAGACGATATAGCGAGGACGCTGTTCTTTGCCAGACGATGACATGCTACCCTTACCCCTGTCTCTCTCGTGCAAATTGGCGAGAGGGGTTTAGAAAGTCGCTCCGGCGGCTATCCTCTTGAAAGGAGCTACACCATGAACCTGCAAATCAGTGGACACCATCTCGAAATCACCCCGGCATTGCGCGACTACGTTACCGGCAAGCTCGAGCGGGTTACACGTCATTTCGATCATGTTATCGATGTGAGCGTGATCTTGTCGGTGGAAAAGCTGAAGCAGAAAGCCGAGGTTACGGTGCATCTGGCAGGCAAGGACATCTACGTCGAGTCAATCGACGAGGATCTCTACGCCGCCATTGATATTCTGGCCGACAAGCTCGACCGTCAGGTTCAGAAGTACAAGCAGAAGTTGCAGGACCATCATCGTGGCGAGAAATTGAGCCAGCAAAGCGCAGTCGAATAGCGTTACTTTTACCAGGCGGATTTGGTCGTTGAGGCGGCCAAATCCGCCTTTTTGATTATGTCATCCCAACCTTTTTGTTTACTTCCGGGCGCGTCGTCAGCATTCCCATGAACCAGATCAGCCAGTTACTTCCCCTCGAAAACATCGTTCTGGATTTGGAGGTGAGCAGCAAGAAGCGCGTTTTCGAGCATGCCGGACTTGTTTTCGAAAACAATCAGGGTGTTGCACGCAGCGCGGTGTTCGATAGCCTCTTTGCGCGTGAAAAACTCGGGTCGACCGGTCTCGGGCGCGGTATCGCAATTCCGCATGGACGTATCAAGGGCCTGAAGGAAGCCTGTGGGGCGTTTATTCGGTTGGCCTCGCCAATTCCCTTCGACTCGCCGGACGGTGAGCCTGTTTTGCTGCTGTTCGTGTTGCTCGTCCCGGAACAGGCAACCGAGCAGCATTTGCAGATTCTTTCCGAACTGGCCGAGCGTTTTTCCGATCGTTGCTGCCGAGAAGCCTTATCGTCGGCTGCGGATGCGGAAGCCGTAAGGCAGATATTCGCTACCTGAAGGTGCCTAAATGCTGTCCACCCGCAAATTGAGCATTACCCAGCTTTATCAGGATCACCTCGAAAAACTGAAATTGACTTGGGTCGCCGCCGTGGGGGTCGAGCGCCATGTCGAACTCAAGGACATGGAAACCTATGGTCCAGACGTCGTTGGCCATCTCAACCTGATTTATAGCCATCGGGTGCAAGTTATCGGCAAAGCGGAGCAGAACTGGGCGGAGCGTGCCGGCATGGACCGTTGGCATCGCCAGATAGACGATTTGATGGCGTGCGAACCGCCGGCATTGATCATCGCTGACGATCTCGAGCCGATGCCTGGATTGCTTGAAATTTGCGAAAAAACAGGAACACCCTTGTTCAAGAGTCCGAAGGCCTGCTCTGCGGTCATCGATCTGCTGCATATTTATCTGGCCCGTCGATTTGCGGATACGGTTTCAGCGCACGGCGTATTCATGGATGTTTTCGGGATGGGGGTGCTGATTACCGGCGAGTCAGGAATCGGAAAGAGTGAACTGGCCCTTGAGCTTGTCTCGCGCGGACACGGACTTGTTGCCGACGATGTTGTCGAGCTCGCGCGGACGGCACCGACGACAATCGAAGGGCGTTGCCCGGGAATGCTCAAGGACTATTTGGAAGTGCGTGGCCTCGGCTTGCTGAACATTCGCACGATCTTTGGGGAAACCGCAGCTCGCCGAAAAATGAAGCTAAAACTGATCGTGCAGCTACAGAGAAACGTGCCAGGGGAAGATTTGCCAAGATTGCCGATTGATTCCCAGTCGCAGGAAATCCTGGGTATTCCGGTTCGAAAAGTATGTTTTCACGTTGCGCCGGGGCGAAATCTCGCAGTTCTTCTGGAAGCGGCCGTGCGCAACTGCATTTTGCAACTGCGTGGGATCGACAGCATGAGCGAGTTCATCAATCGTCAGCAACAGGCCGTTCTTGACGGAAATATCTAAAATGGGTAATAGTCGTGGCTCGAATAACCATTCATTCAGGGAGTGAATAATGAAGGTCATGATTATCTTGGCGGCGTTGATGCTCTCCGCAACAGGTGTCGTTGCCGCGGAACAGACCAAGAAGGCGCCCTCGCCTGCACAACTGGCTCAGCAGGAAAAGATGAAAAATTGCAACGCGGAAGCCGGGAAAAAGGCGTTGAAAGGCGACGAGCGTAAAAAATTCATGAGCGGGTGTTTGTCCTCCAAGGCAAAGGTGGCTCCCTCCTCGCTCAAGGCAGGCAAGTAGGAGGCCTCGCGCAGATGAGAACCCCGGGAGCCATCGCCTTGGCTTCCGGATTTCTTGGAGATGTCTCGCGTGAAGTTTCGCTGGCCTGATGACCGTCAGGTCGGCCAGAATTCGACGATATCCGCGCCATGAGACGTGGAAGAAGAGGCAAACGCAATACGTCCTGCAGACTGCAGAATTAATTCGCTGCGGCGAACAAATATTTCAGAGCTGCCACCTACGGTTACGTAAGAACCGTTGGTGCTTCGGTCGACGAGAACGACGCAGTCGTTTCTGCATTCGATAGTGGCGTGGTGTCGAGATGCACGACGGTCGTGAAGGACAATGTCGCTGCCAGCATCCCGACCGGCATGGACGATCCGTTTCTCTTCATTGAGATGGATCGTGTCGTTACAGTAACGAAGTACGAGGGAATGGCTGGCGCTCCCAGTTCTGACGACGCCGCCATCCGGATCCTTTTCACTGAGCTCCTGTTCGCTTCGCGTTGGTGAGGACAACGCGATAATCTCAAGAACTGAATCGGCAGTTCCACTCTCCGACAGGTTTCCCCTGCTTGTGAGGTGCTCCACGAGTGATGGAGATACAAACTCACGGAGTTGCCCGCTGACGAGGATTTGCGTCGGCTTGGCGAGGCCTGCGAGCAAGGCTGCCTCCTTGGCGAGATCGCGTGGAGTACCGTTGCATTCCGCTGGCGTCATGCTCCCGGCGAGTCCGACACGGATGGCTACTTTGACTCCGGAAACGGGGGGGAGATCTGCAACCCTTTG
>QKII01000107.1 GCA_003249625.1 Propionivibrio sp.
ATCGGCTGGACGGCGGCGCAGGGTAACGGTGGCAACGTCAACGTCCTGTGCGGCGCGCGCAAGCTCGACCAGATAGAGGACAACGCCAAGGGCGGCGATGTCATGCTTGACGCGGCGGATATCGCTTCGATGCGCCGGGATGCGGAGGAGATCGCCTAGCTTGTCGCTACAACCGGCGAATTTTCTCCAGCAACGCCGTCGTCGATTTCTGGTGAATGAAGGGAATCGACACAACCTTGCCGCCCCAGCCGGTGACTTCCTGATTGCCGACGATTTTTTCCACCGGCCAGTCGCCGCCCTTGACCAATACGTCGGGGCGGCAGTCGCGGATGCGTTCGATCGGTGTGTCCTCGTCGAACCAGGTGACGAGCGACACGCATTCAAGCGAGGCCATCACCGCGAGGCGGTCGGCCAGCGTGTTGACCGGCCGGTCGTCGCCCTTGCCGAGGCGCTTTACCGAGGCGTCGGTGTTGAGCGCGACGATCATCGATTCGCCGAGCGCGCGCGCCTGCGACAGCAGCGTGACATGACCGCGGTGCAGGATGTCGAAACAGCCGTTGGTGAATACCAGCGGGCGCGACAGTTGCGAGAGTCGGTCAGCCAGGTTTTCCGGCGCGACGATTTTTGTTTCAAATGCAGGGGCGAGGTGGCTACTCATCAGACGGTTTGAAACCTCAAGGATTGGCAGGGTTGGCGCTGGACGCGTTGTTCGACTGCGCGAGATCCAGTTCCCGAGCCTTCGCCGGGGTGATGATTTCCATCAGCGGAATGACCCGCCGGACACCCGTCGTCGTCCGGGTGATCTGGATGGCTGCATCGGCTTCAAACTGAGTGACCAGTCCCATCAGGAATGCGCTGCCCGCTTCGGTGACTACCTTGACATGTACCGCATTGAACTTGCCTGCATCGACGAACCGAGCCTTGATCTTTGAGGTGGTGTAGGCGTCGTTGCTGCGTGCTGTCAATGAGGACGATGCGCCGACGACCAGTTCGTTGAAAACTCCGCGGACGTTTGGAATGGTCGCGACGATCCGTTCGGCTTCCGCCTTGATCTCGTCAGAGGCAACCTCGCCGCTCAACAGCACCTGTCGGTTGTAACTGGTGAAGTTGAAGTGACCACGATCCCTGAGCTTGTCGCCGATGCGGGAACTGGCCTTCCATTCGATGGCTTCGTCTTCGGTTTGCATTCCCAGTGTGCGCCGGTCTAACGCTGCAGTGACGCCAGTGCCGACGCCGGCGACAACTGCCGGGAAGCAGCCTTGCAGGGCAGGGAGGGTGGCAGCGCCGATGACCAGCGCGGCAAGCAGATTCCTTTTCATTCTTCAACTCCTAAAAGCAGGCAATCGATTCCATCGCACAGGCAGTGGATGGTCAGCAGGTGTACCTCCTGAATGCGAGCCGTCCTGTCCGATGGTACACAAAGGTGGACGTCCGAATCACGCAACAGTGCGCCGATTTCACCGCCGCCCTTGCCTGTCAGCGCGACGACATGCAGGTCGTTGTCGTGGGCGGCGCGGATCGCCTCGATGACGCTCGCGGAGTTGCCCGAGGTGGAGATGGCCAGCAGGATGTCGCCTGGCTGGCCGAGTGCGCGTACCTGCTTCTCGAACACCGCGTTATAGCCATAGTCGTTGGCGACGGCAGTCATGATCGACGAGTCCGTGGTCAGCGCGATGGCTGCCAGGCCCTGGCGTTCCATCTCGAAACGGCCGACGAGTTCGGCGGCGAAATGCTGTGCGTCGGCTGCCGAGCCGCCGTTGCCGCAGGCGAGGATCTTGCCATTGTTGATCAGTGCGCCAACCATCAATTCGGTGGCGCCGGCGATCGGTGCGGCCAGCATCTCGATGGCATCGAGCTTGGTTTGTGCACTGTCGGTGAAGTGCTGGCTGATGCGGGAAATCAGGTCCATAGGGGTAGTGGGTCAAAATAACAGGCGGCTAGTCTAGCACTACAATCCGGGAATCTTTTGTAGCAGAGTTTGGGTTTTGCGCGCCTTCGCTAATCTGCGGAGAATGCATTTTTAATCCACTCTATGCATCGTTCGTCGAGGCGGTCCAGTAGCAGGCAGTCGAAGCGGCAATCGCTGGTGGCGGCGTTCTTTGCGGCGAGATAATGCTGTGCCGCAAGAATGATCCTCTGTTGCTTGCGCGCCGTGATGCTGGCGCCGGCACCGCCGAAATCAGCGTTTCTACGCAGGCGGACTTCGGCGAAAACCAACGTTCTTTCCTCGCGGCAGATCAGGTCGATCTCGCCACCGCGACAGCGGTAGTTGCGTGTCACGATGGTCAGGCCGCGTTTCTTCAGGAAGCCAGCGGCGAGGGCTTCGGCCTGTTGCCCCGTGCGGGTCGTGGTATCGTTGTCGGCCATCGATAGAATACTCGCCATGACGGAAGAATCGCCCGCATTATATGTAGTCCCGACGCCGCTCGGAAATCTCGGCGACATGAGTCCGCGCGCGCTCGAGGTCCTTCGGCAGGTCGGCTGGGTGGCGGCGGAAGACACCCGGCACTCGGCCCCGCTGCTCAAGCATTTCGGCATCACCTCCCGCATGTTCGCGGCGCACGAGCATAACGAGGAGTCGGCCGCCGGGCAGATTCTCTCGCGGTTGCGCGAGGGGGAGTCGGTTGCGCTGGTATCCGACGCGGGAACGCCTGGAATTTCCGATCCGGGAGCTCGGGTTGTGGCGCGCGTGCGCGCGGCCGGTTATCGTATTGTTCCGTTGCCAGGGCCATGCGCAGCGGTCACGGCGATGTCAGCCTCCGGTCTGGTCGAGCCGCATTTCCTGTTCTACGGTTTTCTGCCGGCCAAGGCGCGTCAGCGCGAAGAGGCGTTGCGTTCATTGGCAGAGTTGCCGTATGCCTTGGTATTTTACGAGGCGCCGCACCGTATCCTGGAGACCGTCGCGGCCCTGGTGTCGGTGTTCGGTTCAGAGCGCACGCTGGTTCTCGCACGCGAACTGACCAAGCTGTTCGAGACGATCCATTCCTGTCCGCTTGGTGAAGCTCTGGTTTGGCTGCAGGCGGATGCGAACCGGCAGCGCGGCGAGTTCGTGCTGATGGTGTCCGGGGTGTCTCCGGCCGAAGACGACGGAGAGGGCGAGCGCGTGCTAAGGCTCCTGCTCGACGATGGTCTGTCGGTCAAGCAGGCAGCGCGGCTGGCGCACGGAATCACAGGCGCGGGAAAAAAGCAGCTGTACGACCGGGCTTTGGTCTGGAGAAAGGCCGGTTCGCCCGAGTAAGGCATCTTTGCACCGTGTTCAACGGCTTTTCATATTTATGGCGCAATCAAGGTGCCTGATCTATATACCTTAAGGAGGGGCGTGGCTTTTTCCCCTCTTTTTTTGTCTCGTCGGCTGGAGTCGTAATGAACCGTCCGCCATTTGCTCCCGAAACGGTCAGCCTGATCGAGCGCCTGCGGAAAATCAACCAGACGGTGCTGGCTGCGGCATTGGCAATCGTCGCGCTGGTTGTGGTCGCCAGTGGTTTTTTTCTCAACCTGCGTGCGCTTGTCGTTGACCACCAGTCCGCCGCCAAAGTCATGGCGGAGAACGCAGGGGCGGCTCTGCTCTTCGGTGACAGGCAAGCTGCCGACGATTTGCTCGCTTCATTGCTGCATTCCCCGAATGTTTCTGCCGGGGCGCTCTACGATCGCGAGGGGCGGCTTTTCGCCAGGCGCAGCGTATCCGATGCCGTCGTCCCCGAAACTCTTGAACATTCAGAGGTGACCGTGCTTTACCAGGCACGGTCCATTCGTATCGCTGAGTCTGTCGCTCAGGGTGGCGAGCCGGTAGGGGTTCTGCTGGTCGACGTCGATTTGCTTCCCGTATTCCGCATGGCGGGTTGGCAGGCGTTGATCATCTTGCTGGCGGTTGTCGCGGCGCTCTTTTTGGCGCGCTGGATGGTGGTCAGGTTGAGTGGCTCAGTTTTGTTGCCACTCGATCGCTTGAACCGCCTGATGGACGATGTGTCGCAGAAACGGGATTACAGCCTGCGCGCCGAGGCGTCTGCGGTAGTCGAGCTGGACCGGCTTGGCGTCGGGTTCAATGCGATGCTTGAGCAGATCCGCTTGCGCGACGAATGGTTGGCCGCCCAACGCGATCGTCTGGAAATCGCGGTGGCGGAGAGGACGGCGGAGTTGCTTAAGGCGAAGGAGGCTGCGGATGCTGCCAATCTGGCCAAAAGTGCTTTTTTGTCGAACATGAGCCACGAGATTCGTACGCCAATGAATGTCATTCTCGGCATGGCCAATATCCTGCGTCGGGGAGGCGTTACGCCCTTGCAGGCCGAGTACCTTGAAAAGATAGACGCTGCTGGCGCACACTTGCTGAGCCTCATCAACAACATTCTCGATCTGTCGAAGATCGAGGCTGGCAAGTTCGAGCTCGACGAGGCTCCGGTTGATGTCGCGGAACTGGTTGCCAACGTGCGCTCGATCATGGCTGAGCGGGCCGAGAACAAAGGCGTGGTACTGGAAATCCAGATAATCGGACTGGCCGCGCCGCTGCTTGGCGACTCGATGCGGTTGCGTCAGGCATTGATCAACTACACCATCAACGCCATCAAGTTCAGCGAGGCCGGCACGATCATCTTGCGCGCCTATCCTTTGGAGGAGAGTGACCAGGCGGTCATCGTGCGTTTCGAGGTCGAGGATCAGGGGGTAGGGGTGGCGCCCGAGGCTATGCCACGACTCTTCGGGGCCTTCGAGCAGGCAGACAATTCGACGACCCGGCGCTACGGCGGGACCGGACTGGGCCTGGCCATAACCCGCCATTTGGCGCGGTTGATGGGGGGAGATGCGGGGTTGGAAAGTCAGCAGGGACGTGGCAGCACCTTCTGGTTTTCGGCGCGGTTGAGTCGTTGCGGCGGCACACCGGACAAGCACGACACACAAGAGAGACACGTGTCTGCCAGTGCAGAGGACTCGCTTCGGCGACGCCATGCCGGCAAGCGGATTCTGGTCGTTGATGACGATCCGATGAATCGCGACGTGGCGCGGCTGACGCTCGCTGAAAGCGGCCTCATCGTCGATCTCGCCGAGGATGGCCGGCAGGCACTTGAGCAGTCCGCGGCGCGGGATTACGCGTTGCTCCTGATGGACGTGCAAATGCCGGTCATGGATGGCCTCGATGCGACCCGAGCGATTCGTACGCGGCCCGATGGTGCGTCGGTGCCCATCGTTGCAATGACTGCCAACGCCTTTGCCGAGGATAAGGAACTTTGCCTCCAGGCGGGAATGAACGATTTTCTGGCCAAGCCCATTGACCCTGAATTGCTGTTTTCCACCTTACTCCGCTGGCTGGATCGTCGCGGTTCGATGGAGTGAGAGCGCTTCACGCCGCGCTTTTCATCTAGAATTCGCCGATCCCGTACAGAATCGAAATCATGCAGATTACCTTTACCCGACCCGACGACTGGCACTTGCACCTGCGCGATGGCGACGCGCTGCAGGCTGTCGTGCCGCATAGCTCGCGCCAGTTCGCACGCGCCATCATCATGCCCAACCTCCGGCCACCGGTAACGACGGTTGCAGCGGCGGCCGACTATCGGAAACGCATTTTGGCCGCTGTGCCAGTCGGTGCTGACTTCGAGCCGTTGATGACCTTGTACCTGACCGACAACACCCCCGCGGACGAAATCCGGCGGGCGGTGGAGAGCGGTTTCGTTAAGGCGGTCAAACTATACCCGGCCGGCGCGACGACGAATTCCGACGCCGGGGTCACCGATCTGGCGAAATGCGATGCGGTGCTGGCGGAAATGGAGAAGGCCGGGATGCCGTTGCTGATGCACGGCGAAGTGACCGATCCGGCCATTGACATCTTCGATCGCGAAAACATTTTCATAGACACCGTGCTGCAGCCTTTGCTGGCGCGGCGGCCGGGGCTGCGCGTGGTGTTCGAACACATCACTACGAAGGCCGCGGCTGACTACGTGGCTTCGGCCGGAAGCAACGTAGCGGCGACGATCACCGCGCATCACCTGCTTTACAACCGCAATGCCCTTCTTGTAGGTGGTGTACGGCCGCATTACTACTGCTTGCCGGTGCTCAAGCGCGAAACGCATCGCCTGGCACTGGTCGCCGCCGCGACGTCGGGAAGTGCGAAATTTTTCCTGGGGACGGACTCGGCGCCGCACGCGCGCCATACCAAGGAGGCGTCCTGCGGTTGTGCGGGGTGTTATACGGCGTTAACTGCGCTTGAACTGTACGCAGAGGCGTTTGACGCGGCAGGCGCACTGGATAACCTCGAATCCTTTGCCAGCTTCAACGGTGCTGATTTCTATCGCTTGCCGCGCAACACCGGTACGGTGACGCTGGAGCGGCAGGCATGTACTGTGCCGGAAAAGCTGCCATATGGGGCGGGAGAAGAACTGGTTCCCATGCGCGCCGGTGAAGCGGTTGCGTGGAAACTCGTCGGTTGATTGCGGTGGTGCGACTCTCCGGGAGGATAGCGGTGCGTTTCGTTCAATGCCTGCCTTTTGTACTCTTGCCCATGCTTGCTGCTTGCAGCGACCTGCGGGCGACTTTTGAAATCCGTGGCAGTGCCCATTCCTTGAGTCTTATCCGGGTGACAGGCATGCCGTGGGAAAGCCGGGCCAAGTACTCGCTGGTTGCTTCCCGGATGCCCGATTGCCAGCGCCGGCACGCCATGTCCGAGGCCGGGCTGACGGCGAAGGTCGAGGTGT
Organism: Propionivibrio sp.; assembly: GCA_003249625.1. Next base: position 6,681 of record QKII01000107.1, read on the forward strand.
TCTCTCCCGGCAACGATGCCTGGATTCTTCGTCAGAACGGCCAAATGTTCGTTGCCGAGACCAGGACCTGCGAAGGCTTTGCGCGGCTAGACAAGGAGCCCGATACCGGCTTGGGAGAGTTGATGGGCGTGTTCGAAATGAAGGGGGAAGCGCTGGTGTTTTCGCCTGCGAAGAAGCCAGAGCCACCTTCACCGGAGACGACGCCGACGAACTGAACGGGGCGCGGTCCGGCAGCGTATAATCAAGGTGGGAAGTCGGCCAGGCAACCGCTGCGCGCTTCGGCGCGGGGAGGAAAGTCCGGGCTTCACAGAGCAGGATGCCGGTTAACGACCGGGCACCGTGAGGTGACGGAAAGTGCAACAGAGAATAGACCGCCGATGGCCCAATGCAGGCAACTGCGGGCACAGGCAAGGGTGAAACGGCGAGGTAAGAGCTCACCGCGGACGTGGCAACACGGACGGCACGGCAAACCCCATCCGAAGCAAGGCCAAATAGGGAAGCGCATGGCGTGGCTCGCGTTGCTTCCGGGTAGGCTGCTTGAGCGTACTGGCAACAGTGCGCCTAGAGGAATGGTTGCCCACGACAGAACCCGGCTTATCGGCCGACTTCCCCCTCACTTTTTCTGTTCTCCGGTTTTGGTCCATGACGGCGGCGACGCGGTGGTAGACTGGCATACGCTTTTCAGTGTGATTTTGATCAACGTAGATAAACGCGGAGGGGAATGATGAAAGGTATTTGTCGGATTTTGCTGTCACTGCTGGCGACGCTGACGGCTTTGTCCGTCCATGCGGCAAACTGGCCGACACAGACAGTTCGCGTGGTGGTGCCCACTCCGGCGGGCAGTTCGGTCGATGTCGTCGCACGGATCGTTGCTGAGCAACTCGGTGGTCGGCTCGGACAGACGGTTATCGTGGAGAACAAGGGCGGTGCTGGCGGCACCATCGGTGCGGATGCTGTCGTCAAGTCGCGCGATGGCCACACCTTCTTCCTTGCCTACAACGGGCCGGTGACCGTTGCTCCCGCCATGTTCCCCAAGCTACCGTACAACCCGCAGCGCGATCTGCTGCCGATCATTCTGGCGGTGACGCAGCCGAACGTCCTGGCCGTGCGTTCCGATCTCAAGGTCGATTCACTGAAGGCGCTGGTTGCTTTGGCCAAGAGTCGTCCGGGCAAGATCGATTATGCGTCTGTCGGCAACGGCTCGTTGTCGCATCTGGCGATGGAAATGCTCAAGATGAAGAGCGATACTTTCCTGCTGCATATCCCGTTCACCGGCGGTCCGGCGGCATCGCTGGCTCTGGGGCGCGGCGATGTGCAAGTGCTTTTCTCCGCGCTGTCGAACGTGCAGCCGCTGGTTCGCGACGGAAAAGTGAAGTTGATTGCCGTGTCCAATGCCAAGCGTTCGGCCGCGCTTCCGGATCTGCCGACGGTCGCAGAGCAGGGCTTCCCGGGCTTCGATGCAACGACCTGGAACGGCTTCATGGCGCCGGCTGGCACGCCGAAGGATGTCGTGCAGCGTCTGAACAAGGAAATCGGGGAAATCCTCGCGTTGCCGGAAGTACAGAAGAAGCTGCTTGTCGCAGGGGCCGAGACGGCCGGTGGTTCAGTGGAGCAGTTCGCCGCGTTGCTGAAGAGCGAAACGGCGAACTGGGCGGCGGTCATCGAGCGCACTGGAATCAAGCCGGATTGATTCTTTGACGTCGGCAGACGGCGTAATCCAGGCAATTCTTTCAATATAAATTTTCAAAAAAGCGGCAGGCGATTTTTCGTCTGCCGCTTTTTTGTGCCACCGGACGTGTCGTTATCTGACTTTCGGCTTAACTCTGTCACAAAGCACTTTAACTAAAATTTTCTTGTTATTGTTTTTTAAAGGTATTTTATTTTTGTCGTTGAGTATATAAGTGTGCGCTAAGTCATTGTAGTCATTGAGGAAAGTTACAAAAAACTTCTTGCTTTGCCCAATTCTTTATCTTAAAGTGGGGCACGGTGGTAAAAAGTGGGGGAACGGGGTGTTTCTCGCCGCCGGCAGGGAGTAAAAGATTGATGTTCCAGGGAGCGACAGCGCTGAGTCTTGATGCCAAGGGGCGGCTTGCCGTTCCGGCGCGTCATCGCGAGGCGCTGGTGAGCGCTTCCGAGGGGCAGCTCGTGCTGACCGCTCACCCGCACCGTTGTCTTCTCCTTTATCCCGCGCCAGCTTGGGAGCCGATTCGCGACAAAGTTCTGGCTGCATCAAGCCTTGATCCCAGGGCCGCTGCGATAAAACGGCTGCTGGTTGGTAATGCGCGTGACGAATCAATGGATTCTGCGGGACGTCTGCTGGTTTCGCCGGAGTTGCGCCTGTTTGCCCAGTTGGAAAAACAAGTGTGGCTGGTCGGGCAGGGGACGCATTTCGAAATCTGGTCCGACGCCGGTTGGCGGCAGCAGCAGGAGGTATTCCTGGGGATGGTGGATCAGTCCTTGCCGCCCGGACTTGAGGATTTGGCGCTGTGAGCGCTGCCTCCGGGCATCGAACCGTACTGTTGCGGGAGGCTGTCGATGCGCTGTCGGTGAAGCCTTCCGGGATTTATGTCGATGGCACGTTCGGCCGCGGTGGGCATTCGCGGGCGATTTTGGAGCGGCTTGGGCCGGATGGTCGCTTGTTGGCCCTGGATCGCGATCCGCAAGCCATCCTTGCCGCCCGGGAAATCGGGGATCCACGTTTGCTCGTCGCGCATCGGCCGTTTGCCGAACTGGCCGAGGCGGTGCGGGACGCGGGTCTGCGAGCAGTCGACGGTGTGTTGCTGGATATCGGCGTCTCCTCGCCGCAGATCGATGAGGCAGGGCGGGGGTTCAGTTTTCGGTTCGATGCGCCGCTGGATATGCGCATGGATACCACGCAGGGGGAAACGGCCGCGTCGTTCCTGGCGCGCGCGGAAATCAAAGAAATTACGGAGGTTATTAGAAACTATGGCGAAGAACGGTTTGCTTTCCAGATTGCAAAGAAGATTGTGGCTGCTCGGAGCGAGCGGTGTATTGCAACCACAGGCGAGCTTGCCGCGCTCGTACGCGAAGCCGTGCGGACCCGCGAGCCCGGCCAGGATCCGGCGACGCGTACCTTTCAAGCTCTACGGATTCACGTCAATCAAGAGCTCGAGCAGCTTGCGCTAGTATTGCCGCAGGCTGTTGATGTCCTCAGTGACGGCGGTCGTCTGGTGGTGATCAGTTTTCATTCGCTCGAGGACAGGATCGTCAAGCGTTTCATGCGCGAACAGGCAAGCCCCGACACGCTGCCTAAAAACCTCCCTTTACGTTCGGTTGATTTGCCGCCGCCGCGGTTGCGCGTGGTGGGGAAACCAGTGAAGGCACGCGAAGATGAGGTTGCGACGAATCCCCGTGCGCGCAGCGCGGTGATGCGCGTCGCCGAGAAGTGCGGTTTGCAGGGGGGCGCCTGACATGGTGCGTACCAACCTCGTTTTGCTGGCTGCCATCCTGATGTGCGCTCTGGGTGTTGTGACGTCCCAGCACAAGGCGCGTAGCCTGTTTCAGGCGATGGAAGGCGAACAGGAGAGGGAGCGCCAACTGGAGGTTGAATTCGGACAGTTGCAGCTGGAACTGTCGACTTGGGCAACGTCGCCGCGTATCGAGAAGATCGCACGCGAAAAGCTGAAGATGCGTACGCCGGATCCCGCCAGAATCATCACGGCAACCCGGGAGGTGTCGCGATGATGAATTTCAGCGGCGCTCGCGGGCACAAATTTGCTGAAAGTCCGGTATTGAAATTGCGGTTGCCCGCTTGGCGGTCGCGTTTCATGGCGCTGATGATTCTGGCCGGCTTCGGGGTGTTGATGGGTCGCTCGTTCTACCTTCAGGTGCTGAACGAGGAATTCCTGCAGGAAAAAGGGGAGTCGCGTTACCGACGTGACTTGCAAATTACTGCGTCGCGTGGGCGTATTGCCGATCGCCATGGCGACGTGCTGGCGGTGTCGACACCGATGAAATCGATCTGGGCAGTCCCGGCCGATGCGCGGCTGACGCCGGAGCAGACAAGGGTGCTGGCCGGCATACTGGAAATGGACGCGAAGGAGTTGTCGAGGCGGTTGGCCAGCGACAAGTCGTTCGTCTTTTTGCGTCGCCAGTTGCCTCCGGCTGTCGGAGCCCAGGTTGCGTCACTGAAGTTGCCGGGGATCGGGCTGGACCGCGAGTACCGTCGCTACTATCCGACGGGTGAAATGACAGCGCACCTCGTCGGTTTTACCGGCGTTGACGACAAGGGGTTGGAAGGCGTTGAGCTTGCCTTTCAGGGGCAGTTGCTCGGACATCCCGGCAGTCGAAGCGTGATCAAGGATAGGCGCGGCCAGATCGTCGAAGATGTCGGTTCGATCAAGCCGCCTCAGGACGGCAAGGATATCCGTCTGGCGCTGGATTCCAAGATCCAGTATCTGGCCTACAGCCAGCTCAAGCAGGCTGTGACCGATTTCAAGGCCAAGGCCGGCAGTGTCATTGCTGTCGATACGAAGACCGGCGAAATTTTGGCACTGGCCAATTGGCCGACCTACAACCCGAATAATCGGGAGCGTTTGACCGGCTCGCAGCTGCGCAATCGGGCGATCACCGATACCTATGAACCGGGGTCGGTGATGAAGCCGTTTACCGCCGCGCTCGCACTGGAGAAGGCGAAAGTCCGCTTCGATACACCGATCGACTGCTCGCCCGGCCGACTCACCATCGGTTCGGCCACCATCTCGGACGCGCATCCGCACAAGGTGTTGACCGTCGCCGAGGTCATCCAGAAATCCTCTAACGTTGGAACGGCGAAGATTGCGGCGATGCTCACACCTGAGCAGATGTGGACCATGTTCGATGCTGTCGGGATCGGGCGCACGCCAGGGCTTGGTTTTCCGGGTGAGGTCGCTGGTCGCCTGCGCCCCTGGAAATCGTGGCGTCCGATCGAGCAGGCAACGATGTCGTATGGTCATGGGCTGTCGGTTTCGTTGATGCAGTTGGCTCATGCCTATACCGTTTTTGCGCGCGAAGGCGATCTCATCCCGCTGACGCTGACTCGCGCCGACGAGGGGCCGACCAAAACGGTGCCGGTCTTCAGCCAGCAGACCGCGCGCGAAGTGCGAGCGATGCTGGAAATGGCTGTGCAGCCCGGTGGAACTGCGCCGAAGGCCCAGGTGCCCGGGTACCGTGTCGGAGGAAAAACGGGGACCGCCTACAAGATCGAAGGCGGCCAATACGTTCGCAAGTACGTCGCCTCGTTCGTCGGCTTTGCGCCGATTTCCAATCCTCGTCTGATCGTCGCGGTGATGATCGACGAGCCGAGTGCCGGGGCGCATTACGGTGGGGACGTGGCAGGGCCAGTGTTTTCGCGCGTTATGAGCGGTGCTTTGCGTACCCTTGGTATCCTGCCCGATGCGCCGTTGCCGGTTGTCGCGCAAAACAACCAGCCGACGAGGGGGCAGCTATGATCGCCATGCCGGTTTTCGCCGATCCCTCGTTCATCCTGAAACAGCTGGCTGCGCAGGGCGTTGCTCCGGGAGGAGTGGCGGATGATAGCCGCCGGGTACAGCGTGGAGACGTCTTTCTGGCGTTGCCGGGCGATTTCGCCGACGGGCGCGATTACATTCCGGATGCCATAGCCCGAGGTGCCAGTGCGGTGGTTTGGGAGTCCGGAGACGGTTTTGTCTGGCAGGACGATTGGCCGCTGCCGAACGTCGCCGCGGCGAATTTGCGGGCCCTTTGCGGGCCGCTTGCACACGCCTTGTTCGGGCATCCGGCAGAGCGCCTGTCGCTGATCGCGATCACAGGAACCAATGGCAAGACGAGCATCAGCCAGTGGCTTGCACGCGTTCATCCACGCCGTTGCGCCGTTATCGGCACGCTTGGCGCGGGGTTTGACGACGCGATGAAGGAAACCGGATTCACAACGCCAGAAGCGGCGACGCTGGCGCGCTATCTGGCGGATTTTTCGAGAGACGGCGCGCAGGCATGCGCGCTTGAAGCCAGTTCGATCGGAATTGAAGAAGACCGGCTCGACGGAGCCCGCGTGGATATCGCCGTTTTCACCAACCTGACACGTGATCATCTCGATTATCACGGATCGATGGACGACTACGCAGCAGCCAAGGAGAAGCTGTTCAAATGGCCGCGACTGCGCTTGGCGATCGTCAACCTCGACGATTCCTTTGGTCATGCATTGATGCAGCGGACGACCGCGTCGCAGATCGTTGGCTACACGCAGCGCAACGGCTTCGCCGATCTGCAGGGGGTTATTCGCGCGGAGTCCGTCGATGAGTCTACCGGTGGGTTGAGCTTTATTCTGGCAACCCCGAAGGGACGGGCGAAGGTCCAAACAGCCTTGGTAGGCCGGTTCAACGTGTCAAATCTGTTGGCTACGGCGGCCGTTTTGCTCGACGCTGGATTAACGCCGGCGGAGGTTGCCTCACGTTTCGCCAACCTTCCGGCGCCGCCCGGACGGCTGGAAACGTTGGGTGGCAACAATGTGCCGCTGGTCGTCATTGATTATGCGCATACCCCGGATGCGCTTGAAAACGCGATCAACGCACTGCGCGGCGTGGCAACGGCGCGTGGCGGCCGGCTGATAGCCGTGTTCGGCTGCGGTGGCGATCGTGACCGGGGCAAGCGCCCCCTGATGGGCGAGGTGGCGAAGCGTCTGGCCGACGCTGTCGTCTTGACCAGTGACAACCCGAGAAGCGAGGAACCGGCGGCGATTCTTGCCGAGATTGCTGTTGCCGTGCCAGACGCGGAAATCATCGAAGACCGCGGGTTGGCGATCCGTCGGGCGATCTTCGACGCGGTGGCTGAGGACGTGATTCTGCTGGCCGGGAAGGGGCATGAGCCCTATCAGGAAATAGGCGGTACGAAGCGGCCGTTTTCGGATGTCGACGAGGCCGCCGCCGCGTTGGTCTTGCGGCAGGAGAAAGAATAATGAGCGTGAAAATGGATTTATCAGCCGCCGCCAAAGCGATGTCCGGTAAGGTCGTCGGCGATGTGGTTGCGTTCTACGGAGTCTCGACGGACAGCAGGACGGTGCGTGCGGGCGAGTTGTTCATTGCCCTGCGGGGCGACAAATTCGACGGGCACGACTTCATCGCAACGGCGCGGGAGCGCGGGGCGGTGGCTGCCGTTGTGGACAGCAAGGGGGGCGAAGCCTGCGCAAATGACGCAAGAATGCCACTGATCATTGTCAGTGACACGCGGACCGCGCTGGGCGAGCTCGCCGCGAAATGGCGGGCAGGTTTTTCGTTGCCGGTGATCGGTGTCACCGGCAGCAACGGCAAGACGACAAACAAGGAAATGATCACCAGTATCCTGAAGGCGGCGTTCGGCAAGGACGCCGTACTGGCGACGCAGGGTAACCTGAACAACGACATCGGCTTGCCGCTGACCCTGCTCCGTCTGGGGCCGGAACATCGTGCCGCGGTCGTCGAGATGGGGATGAATCACCCGGGCGAAATTGCCTACCTGGCGCGGATCGGCCGTCCGACAGTAGCCCTGGTGACCAATGCGCAGCGGGCACATCTCGAAGGCATGGGAACGCTCGACATGATTGCCGCCGAGAAAGGCAGCATTTTTTCTGGACTCGATGCGGACGGGGTGGCCGTATTCAACGCGCTCGACCAGTGGGCGCCCTTGTGGCGCCAACAGAGCGCACATTGCCGTCGTCAGTGCTTCGCGCTCGATGCGCCGGCAAATGTAGAGATCGACGTGATCGGGCAATGCCAGACGCATGGTTTGGAAAACCGCGTGGTCATCGTCGCCAACGGCGAGTCGATTGAAGTAACGCTGGCCTTGCCAGGGACGCATAACGCCCGCAACGCGCTGGGGGCGGCTGCGGCAGCGCTTGCCGCCGGGGTTTCGATGGAGTCGGTGCGTGACGGCCTTGTTGCGTTCCGCGGGATCAAGGGGCGACTGCAGCGGCGTTCCGGAGTGCATGGCGCCACGGTGCTTGATGACACCTACAACGCCAATCCGGACTCGGTGCGTGCCGGTATCGATGTGTTAGCCGCCACGGTAGGTAAAAAAATTCTGGTGCTTGGCGACATGGGCGAAATCGGTGAAATGACCGGGCAGTTCCATGACGAAGTCGGTGGCTATGCGAAAAGCCAGGGGGTCGACCGCTTGCTCGCTTTCGGAGAGTCGAGCGTATTGGCGGCGCATAACTTTGGGGCGGGCGGCGAGCATTTCAGGAAGATCGAAGACCTGATTGCCACGTTGGTTGCCGAAATGGATGCGGAGTCGATTGTTCTCGTCAAGGGCTCGCGTTTCATGCGCATGGAACGGGTGGTCGACGCCATCACCGATGCTTCGGAAAAGGAACCGGGGAAGGAGGGCGCGTCATGCTGCTGATGCTCGCACAATGGCTTTCGCAGGATATCCGCGGCTTCAACGTCTTCGGTTACATCACGCTACGCACCGTGATGGCGGCCATGACCGCGCTGATCATCTCGTTCATGGCCGGTCCGCGGGTCATCCGCTGGCTGGCCGCGAAAAAGATCGGGCAGGCGGTGCGCCAGGATGGGCCGCAGACCCATCTCGCCAAGTCAGGAACACCGACCATGGGCGGTGTGCTGATCCTCATCGCCATCGGCATCACCACGCTGCTGTGGGGTGATTTGACCAACCGCTACGTGTGGGTCGTGCTGATCGTCACGCTCGGCTACGGCACCATCGGCTGGTACGACGACTGGAAGAAGGTCGTCTATCGTGATCCGCGGGGACTGGCAAGCCGCTGGAAGTATTTCTGGCAGTCGGTTCTTGGCCTCGCGGTTGCCGTTTACCTGTCCTTCTCGTCAACCGTGCCCGCACAGATGGAACTGATCGTGCCGTTCTTCAAGACCGTCTCGTACCCGCTTGGCGCCATCGGCTTCATCGTGCTCACCTACCTGGTCATAGTGGGCACCAGCAACGCGGTGAATTTGACCGACGGGCTCGACGGGCTGGCGATCATGCCGACCGTCATGATTTCTTCTGCACTGGCCATCTTCGCTTACGTCGCCGGCAGTTCGGTGTTTTCCAAATATCTATTGTTGCCCTATATCCCCGGTGCCGGGGAATTGGCTGTTTTCCTTGGGGCTATGGCCGGCGCCGGTCTCGGTTTCCTGTGGTTCAACGCCTACCCTGCCGAGGTGTTCATGGGCGACGTCGGGGCGCTGGCACTCGGCGCAGCGCTCGGGACGGTCGCGGTGATCGTCCGGCAGGAAATTGTTCTGGCGATCATGGGTGGCGTGTTCGTTGCCGAAACACTGTCGGTTGCCGCGCAGGTGCTCTATTTCAAACACTCCGGCGGCAAGCGGATCTTCCGCATGGCGCCGCTGCATCATCACTATGAACTCGGCGGCTGGAAGGAAACCCAGGTTGTCGTGCGCTTCTGGATCATCACCATCATGCTGGTGCTGGTCGGCCTGTCCACCCTCAAGCTGCGCTGATGACCATGGACCTCAAAGGAAAAACCGCACTGGTTGTCGGTCTTGGCGAGAGTGGGCTCGCAATGGCCAAATGGCTGTCGCGCCAAGGTGCGGCCGTGCGTGTTGCCGACAGCCGGGAATCGCCGCCCAACGTGGAAGCGCTGCACACCGCCGTTTTAGGTGTAGAGCTGACTGTCGGCGAGTTTAGCGACGCGGCGTTTGCCGGCATTGACCTGATCGCCATCTCGCCCGGTGTGCCCGTACAAACGCCGCAGATTCGGGCGGCACAGGCACGGGGCGTCCCGGTGGTCTCCGAGATCGAGTTGTTTGCGATGGGCGTTCGGTGCTTCGCGCCGCAGAGCTGGGTTCTCGCCATTACTGGCAGCAACGGGAAAACCACGACCACAACGCTTACGGCCTATCTGCTCAACGCCGCTGGCGTACCGGCGGTGGCCTGCGGGAACATCTCTCCGTCGGCGCTCGATGCGTTGATGGCCGCCGTCGATGCGGCAGCTTATCCGCGAGTCTGGGTGCTCGAATTGTCCAGCTTCCAGCTTGAAACCACCTTCACCCTCAACGCCGACGCGGCAACGGTGCTCAACGTCAGCGAAGATCATCTCGATCGCTACGCTGGCATGGACGATTACGCGGCAACGAAGCGGCGTGTATTCCAGGGAGAAGGCACGATGCTGCTTAACCGCGACGATGCCTATTGCCGCTCATGGCAGCACGCTGGGCGGAAGACGGTCAGCTTCGGTCTCGCGTCGCCGTCATCGGAACGCGATTACGGACTCGTCGAAGGCTGGATCGTTCGCGGCAATGAACGGCTGGTTGCCCTCGCGGACCTCAAGCTGGCTGGGCTGCACAACGCCGCCAACGCGATGGCCGCCCTGGCACTGTGCGAGGCCGTGGACGTGGAGGCCGCTCGTGTCGTACCAGCATTGTGCCAGTTCACCGGTTTGGCGCATCGCGTGGAATTCGTCGCCGAAATCGGCGGCGTATCGTATTACGACGATTCAAAAGGCACCAATGTTGGTGCGACGCTCGCCGCGGTGCAGGGCATGGGCCGCAAGGTCGTTCTGATTCTCGGTGGCGAGGGTAAGGAGCAGGACTTCTCGCCACTGAAACCGGCGCTGGCAGAGCATGGGCGGGCCGTAGCACTGATCGGACGAGATGCCGGTCTGATCGGCGGCGCCATCGCTGGTTGCGGGGTACTGACGCGCCATTGTCGCGATCTCGAGGATGCCGTGCGCTGGAGTGCCGAGCAAGCCGAGGCGGGCGATGCCGTCCTGCTTTCGCCGGCATGCGCGAGTTTTGACATGTTCCGCAATTACGCACATCGCGCGGAGATGTTCGTGCAACTCGTGCGCACTTTGCAGAAGGAGCGAGGCTGATGCTGCCGGCGCTTGACGGAACCCGCCGCCTGCCGGCCGAGGTGGACAACACCCTGCTGTGGAGCAGCCTGATCCTGCTGCTCCTGGGCATGGTGATGGTCTATTCGGCGTCGATAGCAATTGCCGAGGCGGGCAGGTATACCGGCAACCAGCCAGCGTACTTTCTCGTCCGTCATGGCGTATTCCTGGCGATCGGCCTGATCGCTGGCGGTCTGGCCTTTCAGATTCCGCTAACAACCTGGCAGAAGATCTCGCCCTGGCTGTTCGTCATCGGCTTCGTCCTGCTGACGCTGGTGTTGATTCCCGGTGTCGGTCGGAATGTGAACGGCGCACGCCGCTGGTTGCCGTTCGTGGTGGCTAACCTGCAGCCATCGGAACTGATGAAGCTGTTCGCCGTGCTTTATGCCGCGGACTACACGGTGCGCAAGATGCCGCATATGCATGACCTGAAGAAGGCATTCCTGCCGATGGCCGGAGCGATGGTGGCCGTCGGCGTGCTGCTGCTCAAGGAGCCGGATTTCGGCGCCTTCGTGGTGATCATCTCGATCGCCATCGGCATTCTCTTCCTCGGCGGAATGCGCGCGCGTCTGTTCGCGATCCTGATCGTTGTTCTGGTTGTAGCGTTCGCCGTCCTGATCGTCGTCTCGCCCTATCGCCGCGATCGCATCTTCGGCTTCATGGATCCGTGGTCGGACGCCTTCGGCCGAGGTTATCAGCTGTCGCACGCGTTGATTGCTTTCGGTCGCGGCGAGCTGTTTGGCGTCGGGCTTGGTGCCAGCGTCGAGAAACTGTTTTACCTGCCCGAGGCACACACCGACTTCCTGCTGGCGGTGATTGCCGAGGAACTCGGATTTGTCGGCGTGATGATGGTGATCGTTCTGTTCGGACTGCTGGTCCAGCGCGCCTTCGTCATTGGTCGGCAGTGCGTGGCGCTCGATCGCCTGTACCCAGCTTTGGTGGCGCAGGGCGTCGGGATCTGGATCGGGGTGCAGGGGTTCATCAACATGGGCGTCAACATGGGCCTGCTGCCGACAAAAGGTCTTACTCTGCCGCTGATGAGCTTTGGCGGCTCCGGCATTCTCGCCAACTGCGTTGCGCTGGCGGTGTTGCTCAGGGTCGATTGGGAGAATCGGCAGCTCATGCGAGGTGCGAAACTATGAGCAAGACGCTCCTCGTTATGGCCGGCGGCACCGGTGGTCACGTTTTCCCGGGGCTGGCGGTGGCCGACATCCTCGCGCAACGCGGCTGGAAAGTCGTTTGGATGGGTAATCCAGACAGTTTCGAAGCGCGCACGGTGCCCGCGCGTGGTTACGAGATGGCGCTGGTGCGCTTTGCCGCACTGCGCGGAAAGGGCCTGCTGCGCAAACTGTTGTTGCCGGCTAACCTGCTTTCAGGTTTTTGGCAGGCACTGCGCGAAATTCGCCGAATCAAGCCCGACGTTGTGCTCGGCATGGGCGGCTATGTCAGCTTTCCAGGTGGCATGATGGCCGTTCTGCTTAATCGGCCGCTGGTGATTCACGAGCAGAACTCGATTGCCGGACTGGCAAATCGCGTACTGGCCAAGGTGGCGGACCGGGTCATATGCGGCTTTCCGGATGCGTTGCCGAAAAGCCAATGGGCGGGCAACCCGGTGCGTGGCGAGATTGCTGCTCAGCCCGAACCGGGCGCTCGTTTTGCCGAGCGGGATGGCTTGCCGCTGCGCCTGCTGGTCCTCGGTGGCAGTCTTGGCGCCGCGGCGATCAACGATATCGTTCCGAAGGGTCTCGCGTTGATTCCCGAAGAGGATCGACCGGTGGTGGTGCATCAGGCGGGCGAAAAACATCTGGCAACGCTGGAGGCGAATTACGCAGCCGCCGGCGTGCGTGCCAACTGCGTAGCCTTTATCGAGGACATGGCTGGGGCGTATGCCTGGGCCGATTTGGTGCTCTGCAGGTCCGGTGCTTTGACGGTCGCCGAACTGGCGGCGACCGGTGTGGCCAGCATCCTGGTGCCGTTCCCGCATGCTGTGGACGATCACCAGACAGCCAATGCGAAATTCCTCGCTGATGCGGGCGGAGCCTTCCTTCTCCCGCAAACTGAAATGACCCCCGAATCGGTGAGCCTGATTCGGAATTACACGCGCAGCCAGCTGCTGCAAATGGCCGAACGTGCCCGCGAACTGGCACGACCGGAAGCGGCGGAGACCGTGGCGCGCGTCTGCGAAGAGGTATGCAAAACATGAAGCACAAGATCAAGAATATCCATTTCGTCGGCGTCGGTGGTGCTGGAATGAGCGGCATCGCCGAAGTACTGGCCAATCTCGGCTTCGGCATCAGCGGCTCTGATCTGGCGGACAACGCAACGACACGCCGGCTGGCCGGGCTGGGCGTACGCATCGTCTCCGGGCACGCTGCTGAGAACATAGGCGAGGCAGATGCTGTGGTCGTGTCAACCGCGGTCAAGGAGGACAACCCTGAAGTGCAGGCTGCGCGCGCGCGCAAGATTCCTTTGGTGCCCCGTGCGCAGATGCTGGCCGAACTGATGCGCCTGAAGCGCGGTATCGCGGTCGCCGGGACGCACGGCAAAACGACGACCACCAGCCTGGTCGCCTCGATCCTGGCTGA
>QKII01000108.1 GCA_003249625.1 Propionivibrio sp.
GCGGGCGATGCGACAGCCCTGCTTTTCGTCGCACATGCATTGCGCAGTTCGCTGGTGTTGTTTCATGCCCGTCCGGCTGAGGAACTGGCGCGACAGATCGAGCATTTCGCCGCGAAGGGCAAGTGCAGCGAAGCGGACCCGTTGGTTGAGTTGCTGGCGCAGGCGCTTGATCTCCTTGCCGCAGCACTGGCGCAGGTGGTCCGACGGGAGCGGAAAGGCTAGGGGGGCGGCGGGCCGGTTGTTATACTGGCGCGATGTGACGATGAGGGGAGAGGCATGAACCGGATCGCTATTGTCGACGACAGTGACATCAACCTGACTTTGTTGAGTGCGCTCGTCCGCCGGCTGGGTGACTGCGAGCCGTTATTGTTCCAGGATTCGACGCGCGGATTGGCATGGTGTTCTGAAAATCGGCCAGACCTGATTGTTGTCGATTACATGATGCCCGACCTCGACGGAATCGAGTTCATCGCCCGGTTGCGCGAGACCGAAGGTTGCGAGGACCTGCCGATCCTGATGATTACCGCCAACGACGACAAGGAAGTTCGTTACGAGGCGTTGCAGCGGGGGGCGACCGATTTTTTGACCAAGCCTGTTGATCGCATCGAGTTTTCCGCGCGTGTGCGGAACATGCTGGCCCTCGGCGCCAGCCGCAAGAAACTGGCCGACAAGGCTGATTGGTTGGCCTCGGAGGTCGAAAAAGCAACGCAAGCGGTGCATGCACGCGAGCAGGAACTCCTCTTCCGAATGTCCCGAGCAGCGGAATTTCGTGACCCCGAAACCGGTGCGCACATCCAGCGAATGGCCCATTATTCCCAACTTATCGCCAGTCGCCTGGGGCTGTCGGTTGACGATCAGGAACTGATCCTGCGTGCGGCGCCGATGCATGATGTGGGAAAAATCGGCATTCCGGATGGCATCCTGCTCAAACCGGGCCGACTTACGCCCGAGGAATTCGATGAGATGAAACGGCACACGGTGATCGGACATGAGTTGCTAAGTGGCAGCGAATCACTGGTGTTTCAGACGGCGGCAGTGATCGCCGTGTCGCATCATGAGAAAGTTGATGGCTCTGGCTACCCGTACGGCATCAAGGGGGAGCGTATCCCGTTGTTCGGGCGGATCGTTGCCGTCGCCGACGTTTTCGATGCGCTGACATCGGTGCGTCCCTACAAACCGGCTTGGCCGTTGGAACGCGCTGAGGCGTACCTGCGTGAATGCGTGGGTGCTCACCTCGATCCGTCCTGCGTCAATGCTTTCTTTGCGGGTTGGGACGAGGTGCTGGACGTTCACTCGCGCTATCGGGATGAACCATCGTTGGCGGCCACTGAGTTGTCAATAAACTCTGCGCGGGGGTGACGATGATTGGCGATGAACCGTTGTATGACCGGGAAATGGCGCTGGCGCAAATTGACGGCGATGTCGCGCTGTTCGCCGAGATTGTCGCTGTGCTAGGTGAAGAGGGTGAGGCCTACTGCGCGGCGCTTGAAGCGGCCCTGGCGTCGGGCGATGCTGCCAGGCTGCGTCGCGAGGCGCACACGGTCAAGAGCGTGCTGGCCAGTTTCGCTTGCGAAAGGGGGCGCGAACTCGCCTGGCGGCTGGAAGAGCTGGCGGCGTCGGGATCGCTTGACGGTGCGTCGGAGCGTGTAGAAGAACTGGTGTCAGTGATTCGGCAACTGATGGCCGAACTGGGCGCCACTGCGGCTTAGTGTTCTGGGAGTCTCAATAACGCGGCTGCCACTTCGGGCGTGGTTGCGGGGGGAATGACGCCGAGCAGCGGAGCATTGATCCTTGCGCGTAAAGCTTCCAGATTCTCGTCAAAGCGGGACATCGCCGGATCGATGCGGTTGGCGATCCAGCCAGCGAGTTTCAGGCCGCGTGCGGCGATGGCCTGACAGGTGAGCAGAGCGTGATTGATGCAGCCGAGTCGCATGCCAACGACGAGAATGACTGGCAGCTCCAGCTTTTCCGCCAGATCGGCGGTATCGCTATTTTCGTCCAGCGGCACGCAGAAGCCACCGACGCCTTCTACCAGAACGGCATCGGCCAATGGCCGCAATTGTCCGAAGGCAGCAACGATGCGGTTGATATCGATCGAGACGCCGGCCTCTGCGGCCGCGATGTGCGGCGCGATTGCCGGTTGGAAAAGGTAGGGGTTGATCAGTTCGCGCGGCGCGGAGACACCGGCGGCTGAGATGAGGCGTTCAACGTCGTCGTTCTTGCCGTCGATGTCGGTGCCGGCGGCGATCGGCTTCATGCCGATGGCGCGCTGACCATTCTGGCGGAGGTTAAGCAGCAGCGCGCAGGTGGCGAAGGTCTTGCCGACTTCGGTATCGGTTCCGGCAACGAACCAGGCCTTTGCGGTACGGTGTGTTTGATTACTCATTTGCGTGCCTCATTTTCGTGCATACCCCAACAGGACGTCATAGCTTGCCGGCAGTCCGGCGGGTGTGCGGAATTGTTCATAGGCCGCCTCGACCTTGCGCCAGGTGGCACGGCCCATCATGCCCTGACGGTTGCCTTCGCCAACGTTTTGCGCGCCAATGTCCTTGATCGAGCGCAGCAGCGATTTAAGGTCGGGGTAGTAGATCGTGTGCCTTTCGCGGATCAGGCGGATGTCGTGCAGGCCGGCGGCTTCCAATGCTGCCTGGAGCGAATCGGGCTGGTTGAACGGCAGGGTGTGGCGATGCTGGTCGACGTCGGCAAAGGCGGCGCGCAGTTCCGCGAAAGTGTCGGGGCAGAGTGTGCTGAATGCAACTTGTCCACCCGGTTGGAGAACGCGCGCGGCTTCCTTGAATACCACGTCGGCGTGGCACCACTGGATTGACAGACTGGACCACCAGAGGTCGAAACTCGCGGGTGCGAACGGCAGTTTCTCGATGTCGGCGGCTTGGCAGCAATCGAATGCCGTGCGTGCTGTAGCGACCATGGCTGGCGCGAAGTCGACACCGGCGATCTGTGCTACTGGCCAACGTGCGCGCAGCAGACGGGCTCCATAGCCGGTGCCGCAGCCCGCGTCGAGAATGTGTCGTGGTGCTTCAGTCGTCCAGGCGAGTGCTTCCTGCAGTCGTTCGCAGACGCGGCGTTGTACCACGGCGGCGCCGTCATAGGTGGCTGCCGCGCGGTCGAAGGCGTCGCGGACGCGTTGCTTAAGCGAACTGAGAGGCATGGAGAAAATCGCCGATGTGACGGGCGAAACGTTCGGGATCGTTGATGAATGGCGCGTGTGCGGCACCGGGGAACACGTCCAGCGTAGCTTGCGGCAGATGTTTGTTCAGCCATTGCGCGGCAGACAGCGGCATCAGTGGATCGTTCTCGCCATGGATCAGCAGCACCGGGCAAGTGATCTTCGCCACAATGTTGCGGAGGTCGATATCGCGCAGCCAGGCGAGACCGGCGAGCAAGGTTTCGGGCGACGGCAGGGGGGCGGAGAAAACAGATCGTGCGATATCCTTGCCGATGCTGCGCGCCTTGGAATCGCCCTGGTTGGCGACGGCGACGAAGCGTTGCAGCGTGGCTCTGGCATCGGCGGTTACGGCAGATGCGAACTCGTGGAGTAGCGCCGTCGGTTGCGCCGCGGGCCAGTCGTCTCGCTGGGCGAAACAGGGGGACGCACCGACCAGGACCAGCCGGCTGATGCGTTCCGGGGCGAGTTGTGCTGCCTGCAGTGCGAGCAGACTGCCGAGGGACCAGCCGCAGAGCGTGATGCCGGGCGAGAGCGTGTCCGCCAGCGCCAGCGCGGCTTCCGTGAAGGTTTCTCCGCGCTCCGGTGTTTCGCCATAGCCGGGCAAGTCGGCGAGGTGCGGCGAGACCGTTTTCGATAGCGCCGTCAGGCAGGGCGACCACGCCGTGCGGCCGAGCCCCCAGCCATGCAGCAGCATCAGATCGGGGCGGCTCATGCCGGAGTCTCCAGTTCGCGCAAGGCGTCGACAAGCCGTTGTACCTGCATTTCGCTGTGTGCCGAACTGAGTGAAACGCGCAGACGCGCAGTGCCTTTCGGTACCGTCGGTGGGCGGATCGCCGGCACCCACAGGCCGCGCTCGAAGAGCGCGTGGGCGACGCGCAGAGCTTCGTGGTTGTCGCCGATGATCACCGGCTGAATCGCCGTCGGCGACGGCATCAGCTGCCAGCGTGAGCCGGCGAGTCCGGTGCGCAGTGTATCGGTCAGCCGGTGCAGGTGGCGGCGCCGTTCGTCGCCCCGTTCGATCAGTTCCAGGCTGGCCAGCAGGGCGCAGGCGATGATCGGGCTGGAGCCGGTAGTAAAAATATAGGTGCGCGCCCGTTGCAGCAGCCATTCGACGACGGCTGCCGAGCCGGCGACGAATGCGCCCGAGGCGCCGGCCGCCTTGCCCAGTGTGCCCATGTATACGAGGCGCGGGTTGGCAGGAATGTCGAAGTGGCAGAGGCTGCCGCGGCCCTGTTTGCCGAGCACGCCGAAGCCGTGCGCGTCGTCGACCACCAGCCAGGCGTCGAAGCGTTCGGCCAATTGCAGCAGTTCGGGCAACGGCGCCAGATCGCCGTCCATGCTGAACACGGCGTCGGTGAGGATCAGCTTGCGCTTGGCCGTGCTGGCCGCGAGCAGGCGCTCGAGGGCGGCGAGGTCGCCGTGCGGGTAGCGTTCGTGGTCGGCGCGAGAAAGTTGCACCGCGTCGATCAGCGAGGCGTGGTTGAGCCTGTCGGCGAATACCGCATCGCCGCGTCCGACCAGCGCGACGACGATACCGAGGTTGGCCATGTAGCCTGTCGAGAACAGCAGGGCGCGGTCGAAGCCGGTGAATGCGGCGAGCTTTTCCTCCAGCACGTCGTGTGGCGTCAGGTGGCCGCTGACGAGATGCGAGGCGCCGCTGCCGACGCCCCAGCGGCGCGCGCCGGCGCAGGCCGCGTCGACCAGCGCCGGGTCGTTGGCCAGGCCGAGGTAGTCGTTGCTGCAGAAGCTGATCAGTTCGCGTCCGTCGATCCGCGCCAGGGGGCCGCAGGGAGCGTCGAGCGTGCGGCGGCGGCGCTTGAGGCCGTCTCGTTCAAGATCGGCCAGGCTGCTTTCGAGTTCGTCCCAGATCATGCGGCGAGCGTGGCGTCGAGAGCGCCACTGACGGCGCGGCCCAGATGACTGATTTCCTCGTCATCGACGATGTAAGGCGGCATCAGATAGACGGTGTGGCCGATCGGCCGTGTCATTGCTTCGCGTTCCAGCGCAGCACGATAGAAATGGCGCGAGAATTTCGGGTCGTCGCTGGCGACGTCGAAAGCGATGATCATGCCGCGCTGGCGCAGGTGGCGCACCCTTGGGTGGTCGGCGAGGGGGGCGATGGCGGCGGCGAGCTTCTGCGCGCGGACGGTGTTCTGTTCCAGTACCTTGTCTTCGGCAAAGATGTCGAGTGTCGCCAGCGCGGCGCGGCAGGCCAGCGCGTTTCCTGTGTAGGAGTGCGAGTGCAGGAAGCCGCGTACGGTGGCGTCGTCGTAGAAGGCGGAATAAACGTCGTCCGTCGTCAGGACGATCGAAAGCGGCAGGTAGCCGCCGGAGATGCCTTTCGAGAGACAGAGGAAATCCGGTTTGATTCCAGCCTGTTCATGGGCGAAGAAGGTGCCGGTTCGGCCGCAGCCGACGGCGATTTCGTCGCAGATCAGATGCACCTCGTAGCGGTCGCAGAGGGCGCGGGCGAGGCGCAAATACTCCGGGTCGTACATGACCATGCCGCTGGCACACTGGATCAATGGCTCGACAATGAAGGCGGCGATGGCTTCGTGATGTGTCTCCAGGTGCTTTTCGAGCGCGGCAGCGGCGCGGCGCGCGACGTCGGCGGCTGTTTCTCCTGGCTCGGCACGGCGCGCATCTGGCGTTGGCACGGTGGCGGCGCTGCGCACCAGCGGTGCGTAGGCGTCCTTGAAAATGGCAACATCGGTGACGGCCAGCGCGCCAACCGTTTCGCCGTGGTAGCTGCCTTCCAGGCAAAGAAAGTCCTGTTTCTTCTCACGCCCGCGGTTGCGCCAGCTGTGGAACGACATCTTCAGCGCAATCTCGGTCGCCGAGGCGCCATCGGAGGCATAGAAGCAGTGGCCCAGCGCGTCACCGGTGAGCGCGGACAGGCGTTCCGAGAGCTCGACCACCGGCTGGTGCGTAAAGCCGGCGAGGATGACGTGTTCCAGTTCATCGAGCTGGGCGCGCAGTGCAGCGTTGATACGTGGATTGGCGTGGCCGAACAGGTTGACCCACCAGGAGCTGATCCCGTCGAGATAGCGCCGGCCATCGAAGTCGTAAAGCCAGGCGCCCTGACCGCGGGCGATCGGGATCAGCGGCAGTTCGGCATCCCGGCCGCCGGAATGCTGTTTCATCTGCGTGCACGGATGCCAGACGGCGGCGAGGCTGCGTTGGAGAAGTTCGGCGTTGTTCATGGTGGTCAGTGCAGGGTTTGCGACGGCGCGTTGCCGAGGTCGGGCATTTCGGCGTGCACCGTTTCGCCTTCGACGTTTGGATAGAGCGGTGCGCCGCAGTCGTCACAGAACTCGAACGGAAACTGCTGGTTGTGCACAACGACTTCCTTGATGCCGGATTCCCGCAGAAGGGTTTCGACTTCCCCCACGACGTCGGTCGCTTCGTCCTCGCTGCCCAGCAGCGGCCAGACGACACCGTGATAGACGATATCCTCGTCGCGCGGACCGAACGCAATGCGGTACTCCTCCAGACGCTTGTCGTGGAAGCCACCGATGACCGCTCGCAGCGATTCGGCCGGCTTGCCGAGCGTGGTCTGCAGGAAGGCGACCGAGGCGCGCAACGAGTAGGGGCGCGAGGCCATGTCAGCGAGGCGGCAGGCGGCATGGTAGGCGTCGGCGAGCAGCGGCTGGAAGGCGCAGCCAGCGAGCAGCGGTTCGAGCGACGGACATCCTTGCTTGATCCACTCCTTCAGCGCTGATTCGCGGTTTGCATTGTCGTTTTCGTTCCAGCGGAACAGCGGCATGCCGCGCGGAACCGCGACGGCACCAATCAGGTAACGTGTGTCGGAGAGAAACTGGTTGGTTTCCGGAAGGGCCGAAACGTCGAGCGCCGGCGCCTGGTTGCACAGTGCGGCGCCACCGAGGTCGCGCATCAGCTGCCAGGTGTCGACAAAGCTGCGCGGCAACTGGTCGGGGCTGTACAGGTAGTCGACCAGGGCGATCTGCGCGGCGCCGGAAAAGACGTGCGCGCCGAGCTGCACCTTGAGTGCTTCCAGCGTGCTGCCGGGGATGGTGCCAGCGGGGATCGAGAAGCGCGACCAGGCCAGCAGCGGGGAATTGAACAGCATGATGTCGTAGTCTTGCCCCTGGTGCGTCAGCACACACGACTCGGCCCGCGCCTCGATGGTGTCGGCGAGGCAGTCGTGCGCCGCGGCGTGCGAGTCGAACAGGCGGTCGAGCGCGGCGTTGAGGTCGTCTTCGCCGCCATCCTGCAGGATGCGGTCGATCAGATCGACGAGTTGCCGCTCCCAGAATTCGCGCTCGAGGCGCCCGCCGGCTTCCGCAAGGCCGGTGGCCAGGCGCCCGAGTTCGGTGGCGTCGGAGGACATGCGTTTGCGGGAGGAGAGGCGGTTGCGTTTCATCGTGAAATTCCAGTGATTCAAATAATCGGCTATTGTAACAAGCGCTGTGCTGCCCTTTGCTTGCGGATGTACGCAACGCAAGCATCGCCGTGCAGGTCCTGCTGTTTCCTGTCTTACGGATTTTTTCATGATCATCCTGCTTTCGCCTGCCAAATCTCTCGACTACCAGACACCACCGTCGATAACGGAGGCGTCACAGCCCGGTTTCCTCGATCAATCGCAACAGTTGATCGATCGGCTGCGGCAGTTGTCAACGGCCGACGTGGCGTCACTTATGGGCATCAGCGATCAACTGGCGGCGCTCAATGTCTCGCGTTACGAGGACTGGGACGTGCCTTTCGCGCCGGGGAAGGCCAAGCAGGCGGTGCTGGCATTCAACGGCGATGTCTATGAGGGGCTGGATGCGCCGTCATTGTCCGGCGACGATCTGCGCTTTGCTCAGATGCATCTGCGCATCCTCTCCGGACTTTACGGTCTGTTGCGTCCGCTCGACCTGATGCTGCCGTACCGGCTCGAAATGGGCATTCGCCTCGATAACCCGCGCGGCAAGGATCTCTACGCGTTCTGGGGTGAGCGGATCACCGAGGCACTGAATGCGGCCTTGAGCGAGGCAGACGCGGCAGAAGTGATCAATCTGGCGTCGACCGAGTATTTCAAATCGGTCAAGACAAAGTCGCTGGCGGCATCGGTCATCCAGCCGGTGTTCGAGGACTGGAGCGGCGGAAGGTACAAGGTGGTGAGCTTTTACGCCAAGCGCGCACGAGGATTGATGGCGCGTTACGCGATCGTCCGGCGCCTTGTCGAACCCGCAGGGCTGCGCGACTTTGCCGAAGAGGGCTACGCCTTTGATCCGGCCGCGTCAGACGACGCGCGCTGGGTGTTCCGGCGCAAGCTCAAGGAGTAGTCGCCCGGTTTGCTCGGCGGTGACGATGGTGAATGGTGCCGGCACCCGGCGGGACCGGGCGAGCCGCAGCAGTTCCTTGTCGCGAGTGACGAGCATCTTGGCGCCGCAGCGGGCCGCCAGTTCGAGGAATTTCTGGTCGTCAGCGTCGCGGCAGCGGGGGAGCGTTTGTGCCGGACTGTCGTCATTTGCTTCGCAGAGCGTGATGAGGTCGCGGTAGGTGTGCAGCAGAGTCCGCTGTTCATCTTCGCTGAGCCGGAACTGCGGGTAGGCGGCGACGCGTTCGAGTTCCGCCAGACAGCTGCTGTCGCTGAAGCACTGTATTTGCCTGCTGGCGATCGACTTACGCAACCACATCGTGCGCGGATCGCCGAAATGCAGCATGTCCATGACGATGTTTGTGTCGAGGACGAAGGGAACGGGCAGTTGGGCGAGGACGTCTGGCATAGGTGAAAGGTGTTGTGATCGCTGGCCTGACCAAATAAAATCAGGGAATTATCCCACAGCCCCCTTCTGCTAGATCGTGTTAACTATCCTGCAAAGCGTCGAGTCGATTTCCTCATGCCGCGATCGGAACCGGTTGCCATCCCTGTTGGTCGGTGCGGTGGCTTCGTTGCTCGGAGAGCGTACGCAGGTGGGGGTTTTCGCGCGTGATTTGCACCGAGGTCTGGGGCTTCGCGTTTGCAACGGTACAACGACTGTCAACCCCGAGACGGCACCGTGGCCGGAGATTCTTGTTGACGCTGCGAGGAGCGACGGTGTTGTGCTTCGAAGTGGCGCAGGGCAGCATTGCGGGGCGCTTCGGCTCGAATCGTCGGAGTTGTGCGACGAGGATCTGATCCTGGCGTTCGGGAGCGATGCGCCCCTGTCGAACGATCGTTCATCCGGCGTGGAGATGCTTGTGCGCATCTTCGGCAACCAGATTCGGATGCTCGATTACAGCGAGCTGGATTCGCTGACGCGCCTGCTCAACCGCAAGACATTCGATGAAACCTTTGATCGCCTGCTGACCTCGGCGTCTGCACCTCATTGTGAATGCATTCCTTGCAACGAGCGGCGCCATGGCGAGGAGGACGACTCACCAGCATGGCTGTGCGTCGTTGATATCGATCACTTCAAGCGCATCAATGATTCCTTCGGCCATCTCTTCGGCGACGAGGTTCTCCTGCGCATGGGCGAACTGATGCGCCGGACGTTCCGTGACGGCGATCGCCTGTTCCGCTTCGGCGGCGAAGAATTCGTGGTAATGCTCAATGCAGACGATGAACGACTCGCTATGGCTGGCTTCGAACGTTTGCGCCGCTCTGTCGAGGAGCACGAATTTCCCCAAGTAGGCCAAGTAACCTGTTCAATTGGATTCACTGCGGTATCGTCGTTCGACGTGCCCACCGATGCCCTTGGTCGTGCCGATGAAGCGCTGTATTACGCCAAGGAGCATGGTCGCAACCGGGTGTGCGGCTACGAGGCCCTGCTCGCCGAGGGGGAGATCGTCCGTGTCGAGCCGGAAACGTCTCGCGTCGCTGACGATCTGGACATCGACGCATTGTTCGGTTGACCAGAGTGGGGAAGCTCATCCTGGCACCCATGGAGGGGTTGGCCGACAGCCTGCTGCGCGATTTGCTCACGGGGCTGGGTGGCTACGATGGCGCTGTGTCCGAATTCGTGCGTGTGACGGGCTCTCGGATTCCGCTGCGAACCTTTCGTCGTATCTGCCCCGAATTGCTTAATCGGAGTTGTACGCCTGCCGGTACGCCCGTTTTTGTCCAGTTGCTCGGCAGTCATCCCGAACGGATGGCCGAGTCGGCGGTCCAGCTCGCCGAACTCGGTCCCGCCGGCATCGACCTGAATTTCGGCTGTCCCGCACCGACGGTCAATCGCCATGGCGGCGGCGCCATGTTGCTGAACGATCCCGAACTCATGGCGCGTATCGTCAGTGCGGTGCGCGGCGTAGTACCCCGCAGCATTCCAGTGACCGCCAAGATGCGTCTCGGCGTTGCTGATACAGGCAAGACGCTGGCGTGCGCCTCCGCGCTCGAATCCGGGGGCATCGCTTCTCTGGTTGTACACGCGCGGACGAAGGAGCAGGGTTATCGTCCGCCGGCTCACTGGGAGTGGATTGCACGGGTGCGCGAGACTGTGTCGGTGCCCGTGGTGGCCAACGGCGAGGTGTGGTCGGAGGGCGATTACCGTCGTTGCCGGGAGGTGACCGGGTGCAGTGATGTGATGATTGGAAGAGGGGCGGTGGCCGATCCGTTTCTGGCTCGGCGTATTTGTTCCAACCGGGAAGAGTCCGTGGATCGCGAGGCCGAATGGCGCGAACTTGCGCCGCTGATCGACGAATTCTGGCATCGGGTGAAATTGTGCGTCGTCGCGCGGCACGCGCCGGGGCGACTGAAACTGTGGCTGAACTCGTTGCGCCGCTGTTATCCGCAGGCCGAAACGTTATACAGCCGCATCCGGCCACTGACTTCGGTCGTCGACGTTGATGCCGCGCTGGTCGCTGGCATTCATTCGGCGTAATTGCGCGTGCGTGCCAATTCCCGCGTTCCCACCAGCGCCCAGATCGGCGTCCACGAGCAGCTTGTCCGTTTGCTGGAACGACATCGCGATACGCCATTCCGTAAACCCTATGCTGATTACAACCGCGCTGCGTTCGAGGCAAGTTTCGCCCGTCGCGAGCGCGAAGCGGCTCATGTGCCGCTGATTCTCGATTCCTGCTGTGGCGTCGGCGAAAGCTCGATCGCGCTGGCGCAGGCATTTCCCGACCATTACGTGATCGGCGTCGACCAGTCCGAGGCGCGTCTTGGGCGCTTCGATGCGGCTGTGTTGCCGCCGAATCTCGACCTGGTGCGCGCCGATCTCGTAGACTATTGGCGGCTGATGCGGGACGCTGGCATCCGTTTGTCCCGCCACTATTTGCTTTACCCCAATCCTTGGCCGAAGATCGGCCATCTCTCTCGGCGCTGGCATGGCCATCCTGTCTTTCCCACGATGCTCGAACTCGGCGGTCGGCTGGAGTGTCGCAGCAACTGGCGTATCTATGTCGATGAGTTTTGCCTGGCAGTGACGGCCTTGACCGGTTGCTCGGTGGCTGGCGAAGAATTCAACGCCGCGCAGCCGCTGACACCGTTTGAACGCAAGTACCGTGATTCGGGACACCGACTGTATCGCGCGGTCGTCGATCTTCCCTGAGGCTGGTCGCTTGGGGCCGATACGAAGATAATCGGTTTTTGTCCGGGAAGATGAATCATGCGTTCGATTTGCGTTTTTTGTGGAGCGTCCTCGGGACGCGATACCAAGTATGCCGCGGTAGCGGCCTCGTTCGGTAGGTTGCTGGCGAAAGAAAATATCGAGTTGGTCTGGGGCGGCGGTCACGTCGGGCTGATGGGCGTGGTGGCCGACGGCGTGCTTGAAGGTGGCGGTCGGGTTTTCGGCGTGATTCCCTCGTTCATGGCCGAGCGCGAATTGGCGCATCCGCAAGCGAGCGAGATGATCGTTGTAGACAGCATGCACGCGCGCAAGGCGGCGATGGCGGATCGGGCGGATGGCTTCGTCGCCCTGCCGGGTGGTTTCGGCACGCTGGACGAATTGTTCGAGATCGTTACTTGGGCGCAACTGCACATCCACACGAAGCCGGTCGGATTGTTGAACGTAAGCGGCTTTTTCGATCCGCTCGTTGCGATGGTGCGGCACATGTCCGCTGAAGGCTTCGTAAAGCCGGAACACGTCGATCTGTTGCGCGAGGCGGCGGATCCAGCGCAACTGCTGCAGTCGATGCGCGCGTACGCCGCGCCGCAGGGTGACTGGCTGACGCAGAAACTCTCCCTGGAGGAGCGCTGAGTGGGCAACGCATTTGCTGCTGCAGTGACGTTTGCGACAAACGCGGTGCTGCGCGACAATCTGCGCGTTTTTTTACAGTAGAAGTCAGAACGTGCCCGAACATCCTTGCCTGAGTTGCGGTGCTTGCTGCGCCGCCTTTCGTGTCGATTTCCACCGTCAGGACCTGGCATCGCCAGGAAAAAGTGGCGTACCCGAAGACATGACGATCCCATTGACCGCTACGCTGGTGCGCATGTGCGGTACCGATGATGCGCCACCGCGCTGCATTGCACTCGAAGGCGAGATCGGTCGAAGCGTGCGCTGTTCGGTCTACCGCGAGCGGCCCGGTCCATGCCGGGATTTTGCGCCGTATGCGCCACTCGGCATCGGCGACGATGATTGTGACCGGGCGCGTCGCCGCTACGGTCTTCCGCCACTTGAACTTTGAGGCCGCGCCCATGTCCATTTCGCTTGAGGTGCGCGGTGAGTACATCCAGCTCGATCAATTGCTGAAGACAACGGGGTTGTGCCACTCGGGAGGTATGGCACATGCCGAGATCGACGCGGGGAATGTTCGTGTGGATGGGCAGGTGGAAACTCGCAAGCGGGCCAAGCTGCGTCCGGGGCAGCGAGTTGATTACGCCGGCGAAACGGTGTTGCTTGTCGGTTAGTGCGTTTCGTGCACAATCCGCAGTACCTGCTGAAATAATATCAAGTTATCAACGGCGTGCAGGGGAATGACAGGGCCGTACAATGGCCGTCCAAAACATTCGGGCTTTCCCATTTTTTTGATTTTTCTGAAAGGACGTTCTTATGCTGGAATCATATCGCGCACACGTTGCTGAACGCGCCGCCCTGGGTATTCCGCCGCTGCCGTTGAGTGCCAAGCAGACCAAGGAGTTGATCGAACTGCTCAAGAATCCGCCCAAGGGCGAGGAGCAGGCGCTCGTCGAACTGATCACCTATCGTGTTCCGGCGGGTGTGGATGATGCAGCGAAGGTCAAGGCTGAGTTTCTGGCACAACTGGCAAAGGGTGAGGCGTCCTGCTCGCTGATTTCCCGCGCCAAGGCGACCGAACTGCTTGGCACCATGCTTGGCGGGTATAACGTCAAGCCGCTGATCGACGTTCTGGCCGACGCCGAAGTGGGTACGGTTGCTGCAGAAGCGTTGAAGAAGACACTGCTGGTGTTCGACTACTTCAACGACGTCAAGGCGCTGGCCGACCAAGGCGTCGCCAACGCCAAGGCAGTTGTCCAGTCATGGGCCGATGCCGAATGGTTCACCTCGCGCCCGGAAGTACCGGCCAGCCAGAAACTGACCGTGTTCAAGGTGACCGGCGAAACCAACACCGACGACCTGTCGCCGGCGCCCGACGCCACGACCCGTCCGGACATCCCGATGCACGCGCTGGCCATGCTGAAGAACCCGCGTCCGGGCATCGAGCCGGAACAACCCGGGGTGCGCGGCCCGATCAAGCAACTCGAAACGCTGGCTCAGAAAGGCAACCTGATCGCCTACGTCGGCGACGTGGTCGGTACCGGTTCCTCGCGTAAATCGGCAGCCAACTCCGTGCTGTGGTGGACCGGCGAGGATATCCCTTTCGTCCCGAACAAGCGTTGCGGTGGCGTGGCACTCGGCTCCAAGATCGCGCCGATCTTCTACAACACGCTTGAAGACTCCGGCGCGCTGCCGGTCGAGATCGATGTTGCCAATATGGAAATGGGCGACGAGATCGAACTGAAGATTGACGTCGTTACGACCAAGGTCGTCGCGTTGAAGAATGGGCAAGTCATCGCCGAATCGCAGCTGAAGACCCCGGTGATTCTCGATGAAGTCCGCGCCGGTGGGCGTATCCCGCTGATCATCGGCCGTGGCTTGACGGCGCGCGCTCGCGAAGCGCTCGGCCTGCCGCCCTCGACGCTGTTCAAGATGCCGCAAGAGCCTGCCGATACCGGCAAGGGCTTCTCGCTGGCCCAGAAGATCGTCGGTCGTGCCTGTGGTTTGCCGGAAGGCAAGGGGGTTCGCCCGAACGCCTACTGCGAGCCGAAAATGACGACCGTCGGGTCGCAGGACACTACCGGCCCGATGACCCGCGACGAACTGAAGGACCTGGCCTGCCTCGGCTTCTCGGCTGATCTCGTCATGCAGTCGTTCTGCCACACCGCAGCGTACCCGAAGCTGGTCGACATCAAGACCCATCGAACCCTGCCTGGCTTCATCACCAACCGTACCGGCATCTCGCTGCGTCCGGGCGACGGCGTCATCCACAGCTGGCTCAACCGCATGTGCTTGCCGGATACCGTCGGCACCGGCGGCGACTCGCACACCCGCTTCCCGATCGGCATCTCCTTCCCGGCCGGTTCCGGTCTGGTGGCTTTTGCCGCCGCCACCGGCACCATGCCGCTGGACATGCCGGAGTCGGTGCTGGTGCGCTTCAAGGGCCAGATGAACCCCGGCATCACGCTGCGCGACCTGGTTAATGCCATTCCTTACTACGCCATCAAGCAAGGCTTGATGACCGTCGAGAAGAAGGGCAAGAAGAACGTCTTTAACGGCCGCATCCTCGAAATCGAAGGTCTGCCGGATCTCAAGGTCGAGCAGGCGTTTGAACTGACCGACGCCTCGGCCGAGCGCTCCGCCGCCGCCTGTACCGTGCAGTTGAACAAGGAACCGATCATCGAGTATCTGCGTTCCAACGCTACGCTGCTCAAGTGGATGATCGCCAACGGTTACCAGGACGCCAAGGCGCTGGCTCGTCGCGTCAAGGCCATGGAAGACTGGATCGCCAATCCGCAACTGCTCAAGGCAGATGCCGACGCCGAGTACGCGGCCGTGATCGAGATCGATCTCGCCGATATCAAGGAGCCGATCGTCGCCTGCCCGAACGATCCGGACGACGTCAAGCTGCTTTCCGAAGTGGCCGGTACCAAGATCGACGAAGTTTTCATTGGCTCGTGCATGACCAACATCGGCCACTTCCGTGCGGCCGGCAAGGTTCTCGACGGCAAGTCGGACATCCCGACTCGCCTGTGGATCGCGCCGCCGACCAAAATGGACGCGATGATCCTGTCGGAAGAGGGCTACTACAGCGTTCTCGGCAAGAGCGGCGCACGCATGGAAATGCCGGGATGTTCGCTGTGCATGGGTAACCAGGCGCAAGTCCGCAAGGGCAGCACCGCAATGTCGACTTCGACGCGTAACTTCCCGAACCGCTTGGGTATCGATACGCTGGTTTATCTCGGCTCGGCCGAACTGGCGGCGATGTGCTCTCTGATGGGCAAGATCCCGACGGTTGCCGAGTACATGGAGCAGATCCAGGCGGTCAACGCCAAGGCGGCGGATGTCTATCGCTACATGAACTTTGATCAGATCGAGGAGTTCAAGGAAGCGGCGGAAAGCGTGACGGTGTAAGCGTTCTCGGCTCCGAGTACGACGCTTGACGCTCCGGATTACCTCCGGGGTGTCCCAAACGACAGCCCGGCAGGCGTAATGCTTGCCGGGCTGTGCTTTTTCGAGGAGGCGTTTCGGTGAGACATATTGGCGAATGGACGCTTCGCAAAACGTGCTTGGGTCATCTATGCTGACCTGAGATTGTTTGTTATGGGTCGGAGCATGAAACACGTTGCGTGTCGTTTGTTTTTTTAACTGCTGTCGCTTCTTTTTTTGGGAGGTGTCATTGTGAGTGAGAACAAAGGGATGCTGGATTGGTACTTCAAGTCGAATCTGCTGGTGCGAATTCTGGTCGGATTGATTGCCGGCGCAGTATTCGGGATTGCTCTTGGATACGGTGATCCGGATACGGTCAAGGCCTTCGTCGATAACACCAAGTTCTTCGGCGACATCTTCATTCGTTTGCTGAAGATGATAGTGGTGCCGGTCATTCTTTTCTCGCTGATCGCCGGCGCGGCCAGCATCGCGCCTTCGCGCCTGGGGCGGGTGGGCGTGAAGATTGTTCTTTATTACTTGCTGACCTCCGCGGTGGCTGTGACCATCGGTCTGGTGTTCGCCAATGTTCTCCAACCCGGTGACGGAATGAACATCGTTGGCAACGAGGCGATCAAGGGGAAAACGGCCGCCGCGCCAACGATCGGTACGATCCTGTTGAATATCGTGCCGACCAATCCTGCCGAGTCGCTGGCAAAGGGTGATGTACTTCCGATCATTTTCTTTTCGGTTCTCTTCGGGCTGGCTATTTCCTACGTCAAGGATGCCAAGGATGCCGTGTTGGCAAGGCATGCCGAGAACCTGTTCCAGTTGATCAACGCCGCGGCGGAAACGATGTATCGGCTGGTTCGCGGAATCATGCAGTATGCCCCTATCGGTGTGTTCTTCCTGATCGCCATCGTGTTTGCCCAGCAGGGGCCGAAGGCGCTTGGGCCGTTGCTTATGGTTACACTGGCGGTTTACCTCGGTCTGGTGGCGCATCTTTTCGTCTGCTACGGTGGCTTCTTGTCTGTTTTCAACCTTGGGCTGTTCCGTTTCCTGAGGGGGGCTGATGAAGCCATGATTACCGCCTTCGTGACGCGTTCTTCGAGCGGCACCTTGCCGGTGACGATGCGTGTTGCCGAAGAAAACCTCGGAGTGCCGCGTAACATCAGCTCCTTTACGCTGCCGCTTGGTGCCACCATCAATATGGACGGGACGGCAATCTATCTCGGCGTTTGCGCCATGTTCATCGGCTACGCCACGGGCCACCCGCTGACCGTGGATCAGCAGATGACCGTCGTCATTACCGCGACGCTTGCTAGTATCGGTACGGCCGGTGTACCCGGCGCCGGTGCGATAATGTTGCTGATGGTGCTCGAATCGATCGGCCTGAAAGTCGAAACCGGTTCGGCCGTCGCGGCAGCCTATGCCATGATCCTCGGTATCGATGCACTGCTTGACATGGGGCGGACTGCGCTAAACGTGACGGGTGACATGGCAGGAAGCGCCGTCGTGGCCAAAGCCGAGAAAGAGCTGGACCTGGAAAAATGGGCTTAGGTAACTTGTCGGAACATTAAAGCGAATGCAGCCGCGGTGCCTGGTCGCCGCGGTTTCTTTTTTGGAGGTTGGTGTCGTGCCGGATCAAGGAAGCAGGCGGCGTTTTGGTATTGTCGGAGGACTTGGCGCGTTGGGTGCCGCCGACGTTTTTCTTAAACTGGTCAAGGCCTTGCCAGCGCGAAGCGGTTCGAGTCAGCCAGAAATCCTTTTCGAGCAGCACCCTTTCCGTGAGGAGGAAAATCCCGGGGAGCGCGGTGCGTCGCAGAATGGCCGGAAGATCTACGTCTTTGACATGATTCAGGGGTTTGCCGATCGTCACGTCGATACGGTGTTGTTGCCGTGTTTCCTTAGCCACACGTTCATCGACGAGATCTCGGTGGAGGTGGCGCTGCCCATCGTCAATATGATGGAGGCGTTGCGCGACCACGTTCAGCGCCGGTATCCAGGCGTCCGGAATATCGGTGTGCTGACGTCCGATTACGTGCGTTCCCGAGCGCTGTTCGAGCGATATTTTCCGTCGGAGGAGTGGTGTATCCACTACCCGTCAGACAGTATTCAGCGCGATTGCGTCATGCCAGCCATCTACGGCCCGGATGGAATCAAGGCGGGATGCCTTCGCGGTGCTTCGGTAGAAAAACTGATGCGTGCCTGCGAGGACTTGATCGGGCAGGGCGCGCAACTGATATTGCCGGGGTTTTCCGAAATCCCTGTGGTGATCAATGCCCTTCAGGATCAAGGTATTCCGATCGTCGATGCAAACCAAATCTATGCTGACTACGCAGCAACCGGTGGTGCCGCGCAGAAGGCCAAGCCATTCAAGATCGGCGTGGTTGGGGGAGTCGGGCCGGCGGCAACGGTCGATTTCATGAACAAGATCGTGCGCAACACCCCGGCGGGGCGTGATCAGGAGCATTTCAAAGTCGTCGTTGAGCAGAATCCGCAAATCCCGGACAGGACGGAAAATTTGCTTGGCGATGGCGTCGATCCGACTATTGCGTTGTACTCGACGTGCAAAAAACTCGAAGCGGACGAGGCGGACATCATTGCCATTCCCTGCAATACGGCACATGCATTTGTCGAACGGATCCAGCCGTATTTGTCGATTCCGATCGTCAATATGCTGTTCGAAACCGTGGAGCACATCAGGAGAAACTGTCAGGGGCGGAAAGTGGTTGGTCTTCTGGCGACGAGCGGGACGATCGGTAGCCGCGTATACCACGACGTGATTCTCCCCGCCGGCTTCGAGTTGCTCGTTCCCGATACGGAAAACCAGAAGCGGGTCATGGACGCAATCTACGGGACGCAGGGCGTCAAGGCCGGTTTTACGACAGGCCGATGTGTGGACGATCTGCTTCAAGCGATGACTTCACTGGTCGTGCGTGGCGCGGAAATCATCGTGCTCGGCTGCACGGAACTGCCCTTGCTTGTCGGTCGTAGCGATGCCTTTCCGGTGGCCGGAAAAACCGTCGTCGTGCTCGACCCGACGGATATCCTGGCGAAAAAATGCGTCAGCCTTTGCTCCTCATTCATGCAGGGGGTCGAACCCGGTGGAGAGTGAGCGGTCTGGCGTGATTGTTCGGGCGGAGGCTCTTTCCGCCGATGCCCTGCCGCGGGCGCGAGATCTGGCGCAGCGACTCGGTTTGCCGCTCGGAGGGGAGGCTGATTTCTCCCTTCAGTGCGGGGAATTCGGGGTGCAACTGGTTGATCTCCATCCTGGTGCGCCTGGTCCGGTCCGTGTTGATTTCGTTGGTGGCGCTGTCGGACATCGCCGCCAGTTTGGCGGTGGTGGTGGACAGATGATCGCCAAGGCTGTGGGCATTCAGCCCGGCGTCAGGCCGACGGTTGTTGATGCTACCGCCGGGTTGGGGCGTGATGCATTTGTTCTCGCCACGCTGGGATGCAATGTGACGATGATCGAGCGTCAGCCGTTGATAGCCGTTCTGCTTGAAGATGGTTTTGCGCGCGCACGCGAGGATGCGGTGATTGCGCTGATCGTTGCGAGGATGAGCCTGCGGGTTGGGGATGCCATTCGGATTCTGCGCACATGGAACGACGAGGCGCCGCAGGTGATCTATCTGGATCCGATGTTTCCACACCGCGACAAGAGTGCGCTGGTAAAGAAGGAGATGCGCCTGTTTCGCCCATTGGTCGGAGATGACCAGGATGCCGATGAGCTTCTTGAAGCGGCGTTGGCGCTGGCGTCGCATCGCGTTGTGGTTAAACGGCCGCGCAAGGCACCGGCGATTGCGGGCGGCAAGGTCAGTTTTTCCCTTGAGGGGAATGCAGGCCGTTTCGATGTCTACGCCAAACGGTCGCTCAAAGAAAAGGCCTGATCCAAACGGTCAGGCCTTTGAATGGTCTGGAACGAGGGGCAAGGCTCAGCTCGTGCTCGCCGTGGCGTGCCACAGGCGCAATTCCTCAAGTGACAAGTGATCCGTTTCGTGCAGGACCATACGCGCCCCTTCGAAGTCTTCGTCGTGCGTGTAATCGCTAAGAGTGATTACCGTGGGAATGCCCGCAGCCAGACTGGCGGCAAGACCATGCGCCGAGTCCTCGACGACAAGACAGTCGCGCGCGGGAAGACTTAGCTGTTCGAGCACCTTCTTGTAAACGTCGGGCGAAGGCTTTTTCGCCTGCACCAGTTCACCCGAAACGATAGCGTCAAACCATGCGTCAGCGTTCGGGCCGAGGTTGGCGCGCAACAGTCCGACGACGTTTTCCTGTTTAGAACTGGACGCGATGCCCAAGCGAACGCCTTCGGTGCGTGCATCGCAGATCAGTTGGCCGATGTCCGCGCGCAACGGAATTGCGTTGGTAGTTGCGCGTCTTGATGTCATGAACGCGATGCATCAGTTCATCAAAGTCAGGGCGGGCGCGCGTCGCAGGATCGAAGTGCTCGGCATAGAAATACAGACGTTCCAGTCCGCCGCCCTTGATCAGCAACGTCCCGTAGAACGACTCGTCCCAGTGCCAGGGAAGGCCAAGCTCAGCGAATGCGGCGTTGAAAGCGGGGCGATGCCCGTCACGCTCCGTATTGGCCAACGTCCCGTCGACATCAAAAATGATTGCGCGCAAAGCCATAGGGAACTCCTGCAAATTATTGAGTACTGAGAAGGTTAGCGTATTTTCCGTTTTTGAAGTTGTTCCGATTAGTCACATTTAACGAAATATTTAGCAATTCCTAACGCTAGGTCCTGAGTGCTACACTCAATTTTGCTGGGCTTTTTTTTGGTGTCGACTTTTGGTCGACCTTTTAGTTAGCAAGTGGAGTTTTCAACACGTGAAACCGACGACGACAAGCGGAGACGCCTACTACCACAAGGTGGTGGATTGCCAGTGGGCGTGTCCGGCGCACACACCGGTACCTGAATACATCCGGCTGATTGCCGGGGGGCGCTACGCGGAAGCGTACATGATTAACTGGAAATCGAATGTCTTTCCCGGAATTTTGGGACGGGTGTGCGACCGGCCGTGCGAGCCGGCGTGCCGTCGCGGACGGATCGACAAGGAGCCGGTGGCGATTTGCCGGCTGAAGCGTGTCGCCGCCGACATGAAGGACGATATTTCGTCCAGGCTGCCTGTGGCACCGGAGAAGAAGAACGGCAAGCGCGTCGCCTGCATCGGCGCCGGCCCGGCCTCGCTGACTGTCGCGCGCGATCTCGCGCTGCAAGGCTACGAAGTCAGCATCTTCGACAATGGCAAAGCGCCCGGCGGCATGGTGCGCACGCAGATCCCCAAGTTCCGACTGCCCGACAGCGTCATCGACGAGGAATGCGACTACATCCTCAATCTCGGCGTCAAGCTGGAGCTAAACCACTGGGTCAAGAGCCTCAAGGAGCTCGTTGAGAGCGACCAATGGGATGCCGTCTTTGTCGGTACCGGTGCCCCGCGCGGTCGCGACGCCAACATTCCCGGCCGCCAGGAAGCGGCACAACACATCCATATCGGCATCGACTGGCTGGCCAACGTCGCCTTCGGCCACACCACTACGGTTTCGCCTCGCGTCATCGTCCTTGGCGGCGGCAACACCGCCATGGACTGCTGCCGTTCTGCCCGACGCCTTGGCGGTACTGACGTGAAAGTCGTCGTACGCAGCGGTTTCGAGGAAATGAAAGCCTCTCCGTGGGAGAAGGAAGAAGCGCTGCACGAGCAGATCCCGATCATCAACATGCACGTGCCCAAGGAATTCGTGCATGAGAACGGCAAACTCCTCGGCGTCAAGTTCGAGGTCGTCAAGGCCGAATACGATGAGAAAGGCCGGCGCAGTCTCGTGCCGACGGGCGAACCTGACGTCTTCCTGGAATGCGACGAAGTTCTTGTCGCCATTGGTCAGGAAAACGCCTTCCCGTGGATCGAGAAGGACATCGGCCTCGAGTTCGACAAGTGGGGTCTGCCGGTCCTCGACGAGAAGACCTTCCAGTCCACCCTTCCGAAAGTCTTCTTCGGCGGCGACGCCGCCTTCGGCCCGAAGAACATCATCACCGCTGTCGCGCACGGCCACGAAGCGGCCATCTCAATCGACCTCTTCTGCAAGGGCAAGAAAACCTCCGATCGGCCGCCGCATGCCTTCACGCTGACCAGCCAGAAGATGGGCATCCACGAGTGGAGTTACGACAACCAGGTCTCCGAGGAAGCTCGGAAGAAAGTCCCGGTCAAGTCGCTGGAAAAGACCCTCAAGGACATCAAGCTCGAACTCGAACTGGGCTTTGATCCGCTGATGGCCTGTTCCGAAGCCGAGCGCTGCCTCAACTGCGACGTCCAGACCGTCTTCACCCCCAAGGCCTGCATCGAATGCGATGCCTGCGTCGACATCTGCCCGACGGAATGCATCACCTTCACCGCGGACGGCGAGGAAGAGGATCTGCGCGGCCGGCTGAAGGCCCCGGCGAAAAATACTGCTCAGTCCCTGCTTGTCGCGGACGGCCTGAAGACCGGGCGTGTCATGGTCAAGGACGAAAACATCTGTCTGCATTGCGGCATGTGTGCCGAACGCTGCCCGACCGGCGCCTGGGACATGCAGAAGTTTTACATTGAGACCGCCCAGGCCGGCAGAGAGGCTCCCAGAACATGAGTACCGTGCAACCCTTGCAGAAAAGCAACGACTTCGTCATCAAGTTCGCCAACATCAATGGCACCGGCTCCGCGTCGGCGAATGAACTCTTCGCCCGCGCCGTGATGGGCATGGGCGTCCCGGTGGCGCCGCGCAACATCTTCCCGTCGAACATCCAGGGCCTGCCGACCTGGTACGAAATGCGCGTTTCCGGCGAAGGCTGGCTCGGTCGCAAAGGCGGCTGCGACCTGATGGTCGCCATGAACCCGCAAACCTGGGACCGCGACGTCGCGGAACTGTCGCCGGGCGGCTACCTCTTCTACGACTGCACCAAGACACTGCCGCGCTCGCGCTTCCGTGACGACATCACTGTCCTCGGCCTGCCATTGACCGAGATCTGCACCCGCGAATACACCGACCCGCGCCAGCGCCAGCTGATGAAGAACATCCTCTATGTCGGCGCGCTCACTGCGCTGCTCGACATGGACTTCTCAGTCGTCGAGGGGCTGATCGCCCACCAGTTCCGTGGCAAGGAAAAGCTGATCGCTTCCAACGTCCAGGCCCTCAAACTCGGCTACGACGAAGCCAAGGCCCATTTGCCGTGCCCGATCGGCCTGCGCGTTGAACGTTCCGACGGTGTCGGCAACCGCATCTTCAGCAACGGCAACGACGCCTGCGGCCTCGGTGCCGTCTATGGCGGCGCGACCGTCGTTGGCTGGTACCCGATCACGCCATCGACCTCGGTCATCGAAGCCTTCACCAGCTATTGCCGCAAATTCCGCACGGACCCGGACAACGGCATGGGCCGTTACGCCATCGTCCAGGCGGAAGATGAACTCGCCGCGATCGGCATGGTCATCGGCGCCTCGTGGAACGGCGCACGTGCCTTCACCGCGACATCCGGTCCCGGCATCTCGCTGATGCAGGAATTCTTCGGGCTGGCCTATTTTGCGGAAGTCCCGGCGGTGGTCGTCAACGTCCAGCGCGGTGGTCCGTCGACCGGCATGCCGACGCGTACGCAGCAGTCCGACCTGATCGCTTGCGCCTATGCCTCGCACGGCGACACCAAGCACGTGCTTCTCTTTCCCGAAGACCCCTACGAGTGTTTCACACTCACAGCGCAGGCCTTCGACCTCGCCGAACGCTTGCAGACCCCGGTCTTCGTCATGTCCGACCTCGACATCGGCATGAACGAAGTGTTATGCAAGCCCTTTGAGTGGGACGACAACCGACAGTACGATCGCGGCAAGGTGATGAGCGCCGACGATCTGGACTCCGGCAAGAACTTCGGCCGCTACCTCGACGTGGACGGCGACGGCATACCCTACCGCACGATCCCCGGTACGCACCCGACCAAGGGCGCCTTCTTCAGCCGCGGCACCACGCGCAACGCTTACGCCAAGTACAGCGAAGCCGGTACCGACTACGTCTACAACATGGAGCGCCTGCGCCGCAAGTTCGTCACGGCTCGCAAGCTCGTGCCGGCACCCGTCACCCAGAAGGCCAGCCAGCCGACGCGTTACGGCGCGATCTACTACGGCTCGACCAGTCCGGCGATGGCTGAAGCCTTCGCATTGCTGGAAAAGCAGGGCGTACACGTGGATCTCCTGCGCGTCCGTGCCTTCCCGTTCGCTGACGAAGTGATGGACTTCATCGCCGACCATGATTACGTGTTTGTCGTTGAGCAGAACGAAAGCGCGCAGCTGCGCACGATGATCATCAACGAAGGCGACATCGATCCGAAGCGTCTCATCCGCGTCCTGCACTACGACGGTACGCCGATCACCGCTGGTTTCATCACCGGCCGCATCGCCGACATCGTCAAGCAAAACAATGTGACTCCGTTGCGTCAACAGGTGGCCTCATGACCTATCTTGCCAAACCAAAACTGCTACGTCCCGATACCCCGAAGAACGCGCTTGGCTATACCAAGCGCGACTACGAAGGGGCGATTTCCACCCTCTGTGCCGGTTGTGGCCACGATTCGATCAGTGCGTCCGTCGTACAGGCCTGCTTCGACCTCGACATCGAACCCCACCGCGTCGCCAAGCTTTCCGGCATCGGTTGCTCGTCGAAGACGCCTGACTACTTCCTCGGCAATTCACACGGCTTCAATACTACGCACGGGCGCATGCCCTCTGTGCTGACGGGCGCCGCTGCGGCCAACCGCGACCTGCTGTATCGCGGCGTGTCCGGCGACGGCGACTCCGCCTCGATCGGTATCGGCCAGTTTGCGCACGCCATGCGGCG
>QKII01000048.1 GCA_003249625.1 Propionivibrio sp.
ACAGGCGCCCGAAGTCGCGCCGGTGCGTGAGAACGCATGGGAAGGTTTCGAAGCGGGAACCTGGACGAAGGAAATCAACGTCCGTGACTTCATCCACCGCAACTACACCCCCTTCCTCGGCGACGATACCTTCCTCGCCCCGGCTACCGAGCGCACGCTCAACGTCTGGAACCAGGTGCTCGAGCTCTACAAGGAAGAACTGGCCAAAGGGGGCGTGATCGATGCGGACACGCATATCGTCGGCAATATCGCGACGCACGCGCCGGGTTACATCGACAAGAGCCTCGAGAAGATCGTCGGTCTGCAGACAGACAAGCCCCTGAAGCGCGCGATGATGCCGTTCGGCGGCATCCGCATGGCTGCACAGGCGCTGGAAGAGTACGGCTACAAGATCGACCCGGAAATCGAGCGCGTATTCAGCGAATACCGCCGCACGCACAACCAGGGCGTCTTCGACGCGTACACCGAAGACATGCTGCGCGCCCGCAGTTCCGCTATCATCACCGGGTTGCCGGATGCCTATGGCCGTGGCCGCATCATCGGCGACTATCGTCGCATCGCACTGTACGGTCTGGATCGCCTGGTTGCGGACAAGAAGGCGCAGAAGCACGAGTTGCGCCTCGACGTGATCAAGGAAGAAACGATTCGTCTGCGTGAAGAACTGTCGCGTCAGATCATGGCTCTCGAGGAACTGCGCCAGATGGCGGCGAGCTACGGCTACGATATTGCCAAGCCGGCGCGCAATGCACGCGAAGCCGTGCAGTGGACCTACTTTGGTTACCTTGCAGCGGTCAAGGAACAGAACGGCGCCGCCATGTCGCTGGGCCGCGTCAGCACCTTCCTCGACATCTACATCGAGCGCGACATCGCCGAAGGGCTGATGACCGAACTCGACGCGCAGGAACTCGTTGACGACCTGGTCATCAAGCTGCGCATGGTCCGCTTCCTGCGTACCCACGATTACAACTCGCTGTTCTCCGGCGACCCGACCTGGGTGACCGAAGCCATCGGCGGCATCGGCATCGATGGTCGTCCGCTGGTTACCAAGAACAGCTTCCGTTTCCTGCATACGCTGACCACGCTGGGTCCGGCTCCCGAACCGAACCTGACCGTACTCTGGTCGCACCTGCTGCCGCAAGGCTTCAAGGATTTCTGCGCCAAGCAGTCGATCGAAAGCAGCTCGATCCAGTACGAGAACGACGACCTGATGCGTCAATACTGGGGCGACGATTATTCGATCGCATGCTGTGTCTCGGCGATGCGTACGGGCAAGCAGATGCAGTTCTTCGGCGCCCGCGTAAACCTGGCCAAGACGCTGCTGTACGCAATCAACGGTGGCCGCGACGAAATCTCCGGCAAGCAGGTGACCACGCCGTTCGCGCCGATCACCGCCAACGTGCTGAACTACGACGAAGTGATGGAGCGCTTCGAGCACATGATGGACTGGCTGGCCGGTACCTATGTGAATGCGCTGAACGTCATTCACTACATGCACGACCGCTATGCCTACGAGCGCATCGAGATGGCCCTGCACGACATGCACATCCTGCGCACGATGGCTTGCGGCATCGCCGGTCTGTCGGTCGTTGCCGATTCGCTCTCGGCGATCAAGTTCGCCAAGGTGCATGTCATCCGTGACGAAACCGGCCTGGCGGTCGATTACCAGATCGACGGCGAGTTCCCGATGTTCGGCAACGATGACGACCGTGTCGATGAAATCGCCACCTCGGTGGTCAAGAGCTTCATGGAGAAGCTGCGCCAGCATCCGACCTACCGCGATGCGATGCACACCCAGTCGGTGCTGACCATTACCTCGAACGTCGTCTACGGCAAGAAGACCGGCAACACGCCGGACGGACGCAAGGCGGGCGAGCCTTTCGCGCCGGGCGCCAACCCGATGCACGGCCGCGACAAGAAGGGCGCGATGGCCTCGATGCGTTCGGTCGCCAAGATCGACTACGAGCACGCCCAGGATGGTATTTCCTACACCTTCTCGGTGGTACCGAAGGCCCTCGGCAAGACCGGTCAGGAGCGCGTCGGCAACCTGGTTGGCCTGCTCGACGGTTACTTCGGCGAAGGTGGCCAGCACATCAACGTCAACGTGTTCACCCGCGAGACGCTGCAGGACGCCATGGATCATCCGGAGAAGTATCCGCAACTGACCGTTCGCGTGTCGGGCTACGCGGTTAACTTCATCAAGCTGACGCGCGAGCAGCAGCTCGACGTGATCGGCCGGACCTTCCACGAGAAACTGTCGACGCCGGCGCAGGTCTGATCGGTACGCTGATCTATCGTTGAAGCAAGGCTGTTCGAGGCCGGTTGAACGCTAAGGCTCAACCGGCCTCTGTCTTTCTGGAGATTCGGGAGAACGATCCATGAAAATTCGCTCCGGACCGCGCCAGACCGAATCGGTCGATGGCTATATCCACTCGGTCGAGACGCTGGGGACGGTCGATGGTCCTGGTGTGCGCTTCGTCGTTTTCACCCAGGGCTGTCCGCATCGCTGCCTGTATTGCCACAACCCCGACAGCTGGCGGCTGAAGCAGGGTCGTCTGGTGGCCTCGGCCGATCTGCTCGACCAGATCGAGAACGCCGCGACCTTCCTCAAGCGCGCGCGTGGCGGCGTGACGATCAGCGGCGGCGAGCCGCTCGTTCAGCCGGATTTTGTTGCCTCGCTCCTGCGCGGCAGCAAGGAAATGGGGTTGCACACCGCGCTCGATACGACCGGCTATCTCGGCAGCAAGGTGAGCGATGCGTTCCTTTCGGACGTCGACCTCGTGATGCTGGATATCAAGTCCTACAATCCGGAAACTTATCGCTGCGTCTGCGGTACCGATATCCAGCCGACGCTCGATTTTGCACGCCGCCTCGAACAACTTGGGCGCAATCTGTGGATCCGCTTCGTCCTGGTGCCCGGGCTGACCGACGCGCGCGATAACGTTGAAGGGCTCGCCGAATTCGCCGCCTCGCTGAAGAACGTCGAACGGGTCGAAGTCCTGCCGTTTCACAAGATGGGCGAGTTCAAGTGGCAGGAGCTGCGCCTGTCATACAAGTTGGCCGATACTCAGCCGCCGACGCCCGAGGCGCTTGATGAGGTCAAGCGAGCCTTTTCCTCGCGCGGGTTGGCCGTCGTTTGATCAGAAGCCCATCGCCTGCAGGGCGAATGGGCCTTCGCGCAGTTGCTCTATCAGAAACTCGACGCTGTTGCGGATTTTCGCCGATGACGTCATCCGGCCACTGGTGACCAGCATCACGTCGGCCGGTTGCGAATGGTCGGGAAGGACGCGGACCAGCGCGCCGCTGCGCAAATCGTCGGCGACGTCCCAGTCCGAGAGCATGATGATTCCGTAGCCGTCGAGAGCCCAGTTGCGGATGATGTCGCCGTGGTTGGATCCGACACGGCCGGTTACCTTGATTGTTTCGCTGCCGCTGGGGCCATCGAGTCGCCAGACGCCGAACGGCTGGTCGCGGCCACGAAAAAGCAGGCATTCGTGTCGGGCCAAATCGGTTGCACAGGCCGGCTCACCGTTTTCGCGCAAATAAGAGGGCGCGGCGCAGAGGATTCGTTCACTTTTCACTACGCGATGCGCAATC
Source organism: Propionivibrio sp. (assembly GCA_003249625.1). The sequence goes on from QKII01000048.1 coordinate 3,595, forward strand.
ACGTTAGGCTCGCTGACTTCGCCTACGCGAATGTCGATGTCGATACCGTCCTCGATCATATCCACGCGGCTATTGACCAATTCCAGCCAGACTTCCAGCCGCGGGTGTTGCTTGCCGAGCAGTGCCAGGATGGGTGAGACATGATTGCGTCCCAGACGCAGGCTCGTGCTGATGCGCAGCGGTCCGGACGGGTCGATCTTCGCATCCGACATTTCTGTGGCCATGCCATCGATGTCTTCGAGAATCCGCCGAGCCCAGGCGTAGGCAATTTCCCCCTGGTCACTGATCCGGACGCGCCGCGTCGATCGATAGAAGAGCGGTACACCAAAACGCTGTTCGAGTTCGGCGATCCGCTTGCTTACGTAGGCCGGTGAGATACCGAGTTCGTGCGCGGCCGCGATAAAACTCGAAAAACGGGCGACACTGCAGAGCACGCGCAGGTCAATGATCTCAATATTATTCACTATGAGTTAATTTTGATTTCAATATTTGGGTAATTGTAGGCGAATCAGTTTGCAGTATCGTAACTGCTCGTTTCGACGAGGTGCGGAAGCCGCGGCGTACGTAAAGGAGTGGTTGCGGCAACTGCGCAGAATCATCCCAAAAATCAAGAGGAGAGTCGCATGAAAGGTTTTACTTCGTTGAAGTTGGCTGCAGTGGTCGCAGGGGTCTTTGCCGTTGGTCTGGCTCAGGCAGAAATCAGTGAGCGCACGTTCCGCGTCGCCATCAACGGAGCGCCCGGGCATCCGGTCGTCGTCGGTTGCGAAAAATGGGCGGAGCTCATCAAGGCCAAGAGCGGCGGCAAGATGACGCTCAAGGTCTTCCCGAGCACGCTCGGTGGCGACGTCCAGGTGCTCTCGGCGGTACAGGGCGGGACGATCGATTTCGCGGCGATGAACTCCGGTATCCTGCAGGGCATCCAGAAGGAATATGCGATCTTCGATCTACCTTTCATGTTCAACAGCGGTCCGGAAGCCGACAAGGTGCTCGACGGCCCGTTCGGCAAGAAGCTGGGCGACATGTTGCCATCCAAGGGGCTCTACAGCCTGGCCTACATGGAACTGGGCTTCCGTCAGATCACCAACAACCGGCGTGCGATCACCAAGGCGAGCGATATCGAAGGGCTGAAATTGCGCGTGATCCAGGCGCCGATCTACATCGACACGTTCACCGCGCTGGGCGCTAACCCGGTACCGATGAGCTTCTCCGAGGTGTATACCGCGCTCGAATCGAAGATCATCGACGGTCAGGAAAACCCGTTCTCGGTCATCGAAACCAGCCGCTTCCCCGAAGTCCAGAAGTACCTCGCGGTCTCCAACCACATGTACAACCCGCAATCGCTGATCGCCAGCAAGAAGAAGTGGGATGCGCTGAGCAAGGAGGAGCAAGACATCCTGGCGTCGACGGCACTCGAGGCCCGTGATTGGCAGCGCAAGAACGCGCGGGCCTTGGCGGAGAAGTCGCTGACTTCCCTGAAGAAGTCGATGGAAGTGACCGAACTGCCGCCGGAAGAAGTCGCCAAGATCCGCGAGAAGCTAAAGCCGGTGATCGAGAAGTACAGCGCCAACGTCGGTGCCGACCTCGTCAAGGAACTGCAGGCCGAACTCGAGAAGGTTCGCAAGTAAGTCGCGTAAGCAAGTTACGCAAATAAGTTACGTAACTAAGTCGTAGTTTCGCCAGACTGTCACTGGCGGATGGAGCCCGGGTCCGTCCGCCAGCGCAGTCGGCGTCCAAATTCAACTCCAGGAGTTTGTTGTGAGAAAAGTTCGTCTCTCGGTGGCGGGGGCCGGCTTGATCGGCTATCGCCATATCGAGGAAATCCAGA
>QKII01000388.1 GCA_003249625.1 Propionivibrio sp.
CATGCCCAGCGCCATGATCACGATGTAGCTGTTCTGCAGCACCAGATTGGTCAGATTCAGCGGCTGCATCAGCGTGCCATCGGTCATGTATTCGAAGAACGCCATGATCGCGACCAGCGAGAGCAGCATGCCGTACTCGCGCAGGTTCTTCTTGATGAATCCGGTAGCCGAAACGGTTCCGGTCGTCGGCTCGACCGCTTGCATGACACTGCTCATTTCAGTTTTTCCCCGCCTTGACTATTGCGCGCATGATTTTTTCCTGGGTGGCGTCCGCGACGTCCATTTCCGCAACGAACGCGCCTTCGTTCATCACATAGAGCCGATCGGCCATTCCCAGAAGTTCGGGCATCTCCGAAGAGATCAGGATGATGCACTTTCCCTCTCGGGCCAGTTCGGCCATCAGGCAATAGATCTCGTATTTGGCCCCGACGTCGATTCCCCGCGTCGGCTCGTCCAGGATCAAGACCTCCGGCCCGGCGAAAAGCCATTTGCTGAGCACCACCTTCTGCTGGTTGCCGCCGGAGAGGTTGCCGACGTACTGGAAGACATCCGGACAGCGGATATTCATCTTCTTCTGGAAATCCTTGGCCACAGAGTATTCACGGCCGTCGTCGATCACCCCGCGCTTCGAGACACCGGGCAGATTCGCCAGCGAGATGTTGTGCTTGATCTCGTTGTCGAGCACCAGTCCGTAGCCCTTGCGATCTTCGGTGACATAGGCAATGCCCTGGCTGACAGCCTTCTCCACGGTGCTGATGTCGACCTCCTGCCCGTGCAGCAGCACCGTGCCGGAGATGTTTCGCCCGTAGGTGCGACCGAACAGGCTCATTGCCAACTCGGTGCGCCCGGCGCCCATCAATCCGGCTATTCCGAGAATTTCACCGGCGCGAACGTGAAAGCTAACGCCCTTGATGAATTTGCGATTCGCGTGCTGCTCGTGAAACACGGTCCAGTCTCGGACTTCGAACACCGTCTCGCCGATCTTCGGCTCGCGGTGCGGATAGCGGTCGGCCATTTCGCGTCCGACCATGTGGCGGATGATTTCGTCCTCGTTGATCGACGATTCACCACAATCCATGCTCCTGACCGTCGATCCGTCGCGCAGAACAGTGACCGAGTCGGCCACGCGTGCGATCTCGTTGAGTTTGTGCGAGATCATGATCATCGTCATTCCCTGGGCCTTGAATTCGAGCAGCAGGTCCAGCAGCGCCTGACTGTCGTTTTCATTGAGGCTGGCAGTCGGCTCGTCGAGTATCAGCAGTTTGCATTCCTTGGCAAGCGCCTTTGCAATCTCGACCAGTTGCTGCTTGCCGACGCCGAGATTGGTGATCAGCTCCTCCGGCGAAGCGTCGAGCCCGACCTGCTTCAGCAGCTCGACGGTGCGTCGCCTCGTTGTCGATCACGCCCTTGCGGGACAGCTCGTTGCCGAGAAATATGTTTTCGGCAATCGACATCAGCGGTACCAGCGCCAGTTCCTGATGGATGATGGCGATGCCCTTGTCCTCGCTGTCGCGGATTGACTCGAAACGCTGTTCGTTTCCTTCGAAACGGATGTCCCCCTCGTACGTCCCGTGCGGGTAGACCCCGCTCAACACCTTCATCAAGGTCGATTTTCCGGCCCCGTTCTCTCCGCAGATGGCGTGAATCTCTCCCGGCTGCACAGCCAGGTTCACGTCCTTCAGGGCGACGACTCCCGGAAAACGCTTGGTAATTCCCTTCATTTCCAGAATCGCGTTCACCGATTCTCCTCAGCTTCAGGAAAACGGCTGGCAGTCGCCGACTGCCAGCCACAAACAAAGCGCCCCGCAGAACGGAACGCATCCTGCCTTGCGGATT
>QKII01000012.1 GCA_003249625.1 Propionivibrio sp.
GGGTGTTGCAGCATCTGCTGCGGGAAGTGGAAAGTAGATGGAAAAGCTGACGGTTTCACTCGGATCGCGTTCCTACCCGATCTATATTGGGGCGGGGGTATCGAAAGACCCGGCGCTGTTTCTTCCCTATTTGCCGCAACAGAAGGTTGCTGTCGTTTCCAATACCGTTGTAGCCCCACTCTATCTTGACAGGTTCAAGGCGGGGCTATGTGGCGCCGGAATTGAAGTGCTAGATATCATTCTCCCTGACGGCGAAACCTTTAAAGACTGGCGGACGCTTGGCAGGATTTTTGATGCTTTGATGGATAACGCCTGTGAGAGATCCACAACGCTGATTGCACTTGGTGGAGGAGTCGTCGGAGATATGACCGGCTTTGCTGCCGCATGCTACCAACGTGGGGCCCCGTTTATCCAGGTTCCGACAACGCTACTCGCACAGGTGGATTCGTCGGTTGGAGGGAAGACAGCGATCAACCATCCGCGGGGCAAGAACATGATAGGGGCGTTCTATCAGCCCAGACTTGTGGTTGCGGATACCGACTTTCTTGCGTCATTGCCTCAGCGAGAATTCAGCGCGGGACTTGCTGAAGTCATCAAGTACGGCTTGATTCGTGATTTGCCATTCCTGACGTGGATTGAGTCCAATCTGAAGGGGCTGATGGCCAGAGACCAGGCTCTGCTTGAATATGCCATTCTTCGATCATGCGAGAACAAAGCTGAGATAGTTTCCGCCGATGAGAACGAGCAAGGCGTAAGAGCCTTTCTTAATCTTGGCCATACCTTTGGGCATGCGATCGAGACTGGTGTCGGGTATGGCGAATGGTTGCACGGGGAGGCCGTCGCTGCCGGAACCGTCATGGCTGTGGAATTGTCGAGAAGGCTTGGATGGGTCGATCGCGCTGATCTTGAGCGATTGAGGGATTTGTTGAGACGAGCCGGTTTGCCAACTCGGGGACCCAATTTGGGGAATTCGCGTTATCTTGAGTTGATGCAGCACGACAAGAAAGTTGTGAATGCGAAGCTCCGACTAGTGCTGCTGAAGAAAATCGGGGAGGCAGTTCTTTGTGATGACGTGCCGCTGTCCGATGTTTCAGCCGCGATTGAGGCGTGTGTCGATTTTGATTGAATTGGCACCCTACGCCGTCTGCTCGGCAAACTCGCGCGGCCGCCGTTATCCTGAACCGGCGCCTGACTATCGTGGGGAATTTCAGCGGGACCGGGATCGGATTGTTCACTCCACGGCTTTTCGGCGGCTTGAGTACAAGACCCAGGTCTTCGTAAATCATGAGGGTGATCTTTTCCGCACGCGCCTGACGCACAGCCTTGAAGTTGCGCAAATTGCGCGTGGCATTGCTCGTGCGCTAGGCCTGAATGAGGATCTTGTCGAAGCAATATCGCTTGCTCATGATCTTGGACACACCCCGTTTGGCCATGCTGGCCAAGACGCGCTCAACGAGTGCATGCGCGATTTCGGTGGATTCGAACATAATCTTCAGAGCTTGCGTATCGTCGATGATCTTGAGGACCGATACGCGGCATTCCAAGGATTGAATCTTTGCTTTGAGACTCGGGAGGGGGTGGTCAAGCATTGCTCGCTTGATATGGCCCATAAACTCGGTGAACTCGGCGAGCGCTTTATAAGACGCACTCAGCCGTCGCTTGAAGCGCAAATCTGCAATCTTGCCGACGAGATAGCCTACAACAATCACGATATTGACGATGGCTTGCGTTCGGGATTGCTTTCGCTCGGTCAACTTATGGAAGTCTCGCTTTTCCGAGAGAGCCTACAGCTAGTACAGGTTGCATATGGGGAACTTAGCGATCGGCGATTGATCCACGAAACGGTCCGTCGGATGATAAATGCACTGGTTTGTGACTTGGTCGAAACGACTCGATCCAATCTTTCCGGGGCAAAGCCGCAAACCCTAGCAGACGTTCGCCAAGCCGGGAAGTTGGTGGGCTTTTCCAGCCCCATGCGTGAAGCGCAGCAAGAGATGAAGCGATTTCTGCGTGGAAACCTGTATCAGCATTTTCAAGTGCTCCGAATGACCAAAAAGGCGCACAGGATTGTGTCCGATCTGTTTTCATCGTTTCTGAGCGACCCACGTCTTTTACCAGAGGAATATCGGGATTGCGATGACCAGCCCAGGCGCGTTGCTGACTACGTTGCCGGGATGACAGACCGCTATGCGATGAAGGAGCATCGACGTCTCTTCGCAGTTGGCGAAATCTGAATGAAAAAACGCCCGCGGTTGCGGGCGTTTCTATAAGCGCTAGTGAATTCGGGCTGAGCGTTATTCACCGCCCTTAAGCGCTACAAAGACTTCCTCCAGCATCTTCTTCGCGTCACCGAAGAGCATGCGGTTGTTATCCTTGTAGAACAGCGGGTTGTCCACCCCGGCGTAGCCCGAAGCCATGCTGCGTTTCATCACGATCGACGTCTTGGCCTTCCAGACCTCGAGCACCGGCATGCCGGCAATCGGGCTGGCCGGATCTTCCTGCGCGGCCGGGTTTACGATGTCGTTGGCGCCGATCACCATGGCTACGTCGGTTTCCGGAAAGTCCTCGTTCAGTTCGTCCATCTCGAAGACGATGTCGTACGGCACCTTGGCTTCGGCGAGCAGCACGTTCATGTGCCCCGGCATGCGGCCGGCAACCGGGTGGATGCCGAAGCGCACATTGACGCCTTTCTCGCGCAGGTACTCGGTAATCTCGTAGACAGTGTGCTGGGCTTGTGCCACGGCCATGCCGTAGCCCGGCACGATGATCACGTTTTTCGCTTCGCGGAGCAGCTCAGCGGTTTCAACCGCGGAGACCGCAACCACTTCGCCAGCGGGTTGTACCGCACCGCTACTTGCAGGCGCCGGGGCGCCGCCGTCAGAACCGAAGCCGCCGGCAATGACGCTGAGGAAGTTCCGGTTCATCGCGCTACACATGATGTACGAAAGGATCGCGCCTGATGAGCCGACCAGCGCACCCGTAACGATCAGGAGGTCGTTCGACAGCATGAAGCCCGTGGCCGCGGCCGCCCATCCCGAGTAGCTGTTCAGCATCGAAACAACGACCGGCATGTCGGCGCCACCGATGGCCATGACCATATGCACGCCAAAAAGCAGTGCGATGACGGTCATCACGATCAGCGAGGTCATGCCCTGAGCCATCGACGTGGCGTGCAGGAATTCGCGACCGAAGTAAATCACAATCAGCAAACCGGCGAGGTTCAGGAAATGACGCCCGGGAAGCAGTACCGGCTTGCCCCCGACCTTGCCGGAGAGCTTGCCGAAGGCTACAACCGATCCGGAGAAGGTCACCGCGCCGATCAGGATGCCGACGTAGATCTCGATCTCGTGGATTGCTTTCTCGGTGCCGGTAAAGTCGATCGAGGTATCGATGTAGCTGGCAAAGCCGACGAGGCAGGCGGCGAGACCGACCATGCTATGCATCAGGGCGACGAGCTCCGGCATCTGCGTCATCTTGACGACGCGTGCGGCGTACAGGCCAACGGCGCCGCCGACGACCATCGCGCCGATGATCCAGGGGAGTCCCCCGGCGATGACGCGCGGTCCGAAGACCGTGGCAAGTACGGCGATGGTCATGCCGATGATGCCGTAGAGGTTGCCCCGTCGGGCGGTTTCCTGGTTGGACAGGCCGCCCAGGCAGAGAATGAACAGGATGGTTGCCCCAAGATAGGAGACAGTGGCCAAACTAGCAGACATTATGGGTTCTCCTTACTTGCGGAACATTTCCAGCATGCGCCGGGTGACGGCGAAGCCGCCGAACATGTTGATGGTAGCGAGGACGATTGCGCCCACAGCCAGCCAGCGGATTACCTCATCCGGTCGGCCGCTGCCGCCTAGCGGCGGGGCAATCTGCACCAGTGCGCCGATGGCGATGATGCTACTGACAGCATTGGTGACACTCATCAGCGGCGTATGCAGCGCCGGCTTGACGTTCCATACGACCATGTAGCCGACGAAGCAGGCCAGTACAAAGACAGTGAAATGTCCAAGGAAGGCGGCGGGTGCGAAGGCGCCAACAAGCCAGAACAGGAGGGCGCCGATACCGAAGAAAACGGCGGCCTTGCTGGCCGGCATGGCCTCCGCGCTGCCGCCGTGGCCGTGCCCGGAAGATTTCTTGACGACTGCCGGGGCTTCTGCGGCGGGCTTTTGGGGGGGCGGAGCTGGCAACGTGAGTGGCGGAGCTGGCCATGTAATTTCGCCGTCCTTGACCACAGTGAGGCCACGGAGGGCGTCATCCTCCATGTTGACGTTGATCTGGCCGTCCTTTGTTTTGCAAAGTTCTTCAGTCAGACGCAGCAGGTTATTGCCATATGCAGTGGACGCCTGCTTGGAAAGGCGACTGGGCAGGTCGGTGTAGCCGATGATGGTGACACCGTGCTTGACGACCGCCTGACCAGGTTCGGTGAGTTCACAGTTGCCCCCTTGCTCCCCTGCCATGTCAACAATGACGCTACCCGGCTTCATGCTCTGCACCATCTCGGCAGTGATGAGTTTAGGGGCCGGCTTGCCGGGAATCAGGGCGGTGGTGATGATGATGTCGACTTCGCGTGCCTGCTTTGCGTACATCTCGCGCTGAGCTTGCTGGAATCCCTCGCTCATTACTTTGGCGTAACCGCCACCACCGGCGCCATCTTCTTCGTAGTCAACCTTGACGAACTCACCGCCGAGCGATTTGACTTGGTCAGCGACTTCGGCGCGGGTGTCGTTGGCGCGAACGATAGCGCCAAGGTTGGCCGCCGTACCAATCGCGGCCAAACCGGCAACGCCGGCGCCGGCGATGAAGACCTTGGCAGGGGGTACTTTGCCTGCAGCGGTCATCTGGCCGTTAAAGAAGCGGCCGAAAGCGTTGGCGGCTTCGATGACGGCGCGGTAACCGCTGATGCCGTTCATGGAAGTCAGCGCGTCCATCTTCTGCGCGCGGGAAAGTAGGCGGGGAAGGCAATCAATGGCCAGAACCGTGGCTCTCTTCGCCGCAAGCTTTTGCATCAGGTCGGGGTGCTGGGCGGGCCAAATGAACGAGATCAGCGTGCCGCCTTCGCGCATCAGGCCGACTTCCTCGTCGTTGGGGGCGCGTACCTTGAAAACGATGTCCGAGGTGCTCCACAGTGTGGCGGCGTCGGCAATGACCTCCGCGCCGGCGGCGCGGTAGGTGTCATCGTTGAAGTTGGCGTGGCTGCCCGCGCCGGATTCGATCGCAACCCTGAATCCGAGCTTGATCAGTTTTTCGACCACCTCGGGGACCGTCGCAACACGTTTCTCCCCTGGGAATACCTCACGTGGAACTCCGATACAAAGTGACATTCAGTTCTCCATGACTCGATTCAAAATGACAAAAGCTGCTAACTACGCAGCCTCGAGGGTGAATCGCACATCTATATTGAATAGACGAAGCGGCAAAACATAACCAGGCAGCATCGGTGCGACGGTCTACTGGGTTTGTGGCACGCACTTACGCCGATGTCTTCTGGTCAATCCGATGATTATCGTAATTAATTGCTGTTCATCGAATTAAGCTTTAATTTAACATGTCTTCGCTGCAGGAAAAAAGCCCGTATACAGTATGCGCGGGGTTTTGCATGATTTTTTGCTTTGACGGGCGTTGTATTTCCGTCGATTTTAATCGGTTAGTGACAAATCGGAAGAAGTTTGTGCGCGGCGAGAATTTTGTTTGATCGAGAAGGTTTTCGCGTTATACTCGCAGACCGTCCGTAGATTCCCGAGCAGAAAGCTGGCCTGTGCCGGCTTTTTTGACGTCTAGGGGGTCCTGCTACTGAGTGATTTCATTGTTTTTTGAGGATTCGAGAGTGATGGATTCGGCTGTACCTGAGCGGCAAGGGTTATATGACCCGGCCAATGAGCACGACGCTTGTGGCGTCGGTTTTGTAGCGCATATCAAGGGCCAGAAAAGCCACTCGATTATCCAGCAGGGTCTGTTGATCCTGAAAAACCTGGATCACCGGGGAGCGGTTGGTGCAGATCCTCTGATGGGCGATGGCGCCGGGATTCTTATCCAGCTTCCGGATCAGTTCCTGCGCGAGGAAATGGCCAAGCAAGGCGTGATTCTGCCGCGAGCCGGCGATTACGGGGTTGGCATGGTGTTCCTGCCGAAAGAGTCTGCGTCCCGCCTCGCCTGCCAGGAGGCGATTGAGCGGGCAGTGCGTACCGAGGGGCAGGAGGTTCTGGGCTGGCGTGATGTGCCGGTTGATCGCAGTATGCCGATGTCGCCGGCCGTGCGGGCGCTCGAGCCGGTGATTCGGCAGATTTTCATCGGGCGTGGCTCGGATGTAATGGTGACCGATGCTCTGGAACGCAAGCTGTACGTCATTCGCCGCATCGCCGCCAACGCCATTCGCGAACTGGGGCTCGAGCACAGCAAGGAGTTCTATCAGCCGTCGATGTCGGCGCGGACAATCGTCTATAAGGGCCTGCTGTTGGCTGATCAGGTCGGCGAGTACTATCTGGATCTCAAGGATCCGCGTTGCGTGTCGGCGCTGGCGCTAGTCCACCAGCGTTTCTCGACCAACACCTTCCCGACTTGGCCGCTGGCACATCCGTTCCGCATGATCGCTCACAATGGCGAGATCAATACGCTGCGTGGCAACTATAACTGGATGCGTGCCCGCGAGAAGGGGACATCGTCGCCGCTGCTCGGCGCCGATCTGGACAAGATCTGGCCGCTGATGTATCCGGGGCAATCGGATACCGCGTCGTTCGATAATGCGCTGGAACTCTTGGTGATGGGGGGGTACTCTCTTGCCCACGCCATGATGATGTTGATTCCGGAAGCGTGGGAAGCGCACACGCTGATGGATGAAAAGCGTCGCGCCTTCTATGAATACCATGCGGCGATGATGGAACCGTGGGACGGTCCGGCAGCAGTAGCATTCAGCGATGGTCGTCAGATCGGGGCAACCCTCGACCGGAACGGTTTGCGTCCTGCGCGCTACCTCGTTACCGACGACGATCTGGTGGTCATGTCGTCTGAGTCCGGTGTGTTGCCGATTCCGGACGAGAAGATCGTCAAGAAATGGCGCCTGCAACCGGGCAAGATGTTCCTGATTGACCTCGATCAGGGGCGTATCATCGATGACGTCGAGTTGAAAGAGACGCTGTCGCGCCAGAAGCCCTATCAGGACTGGGTTTCGCGTATCAACATCAAGCTCGACGGCCTGGATGCGCCGGCAGATGCTTCCGCTCCGGAGTGTGAAGCCGGCCTGCTCGATCGCCAACAGGCTTTCGGGTATACGCAGGAAGACATCAAGTTCATCCTCGAGCCGATGTCGCGGACTGGTGAGGAGGCCGTAGGCTCGATGGGCAACGACTCGCCGCTGGCAGTCCTGTCGAGCAAGAACAAGCCGTTGTTCAACTATTTCCGGCAATTGTTCGCACAGGTGACCAACCCGCCGATCGACCCGATTCGCGAGCAGTTGGTGATGTCGCTGGTATCGTTCATCGGACCGAAGCCGAACCTGCTGGGCATCAACGAAATCAACCCGCCGTATCGCCTGGAGATTTCGCAGCCGGTGCTGACCTATGCCGATATGGCCAAATTGCGCAATATCTCGGCCTATACCGATGACAAGGTGCATTCGGCGGAACTCGATATCTGCTACCCGCTGGCTTGGGGCAAGGAGGGCGTCGAGGCACGTCTCGCCTCGCTGTGTGCGGAAGCACAGGATGCAGTTCAGCGTGGATGCGGGTTGTTGATTGTGTCGGACCGCAAACTGGATAAGGATCACGTCGCGATTCCGGCGCTGCTGGCGACCTCCGCGGTGCACCAGCACCTCGTTACGCAGGGGCTGCGCACGCGTGTCGGTCTCGTCGTCGAAACCGGTTCTGCCCGTGAGACCCATCACTTCGCCGTGCTTGCCGGCTTTGGTGCCGAAGCGGTGCATCCGTATCTGGCGCTCGAAACGATCGAGAAGATGGCCGGTGCCGACAAGGCGGATCGCGAGAAAGCCGTCAAGCACTTCGTGAAGGGCATCGGCAAGGGGCTGCTCAAGGTTATGTCGAAGATGGGTATTTCGACCTACATGTCCTATACAGGCGCGCAGATTTTCGAAGCCATCGGTCTGCAGAAGAAGATGGTCGACAAATACTTCACGGGTACTTCGACGCAGGTCGAGGGCATCGGCGTGTTCGAGGTGATGGAAGAGGCCATTCGTCTGCACAAGCAGGCGTTCGGCGGCGACCAGGTCATGGCGGAAATGCTGGATGTCGGTGGCGACTATGCCTTCCGCGTGCGTGGCGACGAACACATGTGGACGCCGGATGCCATTGCCAAGTTGCAGCATTCGACCCGTTCGGGCAAGTTCGACAACTACAAGGAATACGCGCGCATCATCAACGACCAGACGCAGCGGCACATGACGCTGCGCGGTCTGTTCGAGATCAAGCCGGCGGGTGCGCCGGTGCCGCTTGAGGAAGTCGAGTCGGCGAAGGATATTGTCAGGCGCTTTGTTACCGGAGCGATGTCGCTGGGGTCCATTTCGACCGAGGCGCATACCACGCTGGCGATCGCAATGAACCGGATCGGTGGACGTTCCAACACCGGGGAAGGCGGCGAGGATCCGGCGCGCTTCAAGCCTGTGAAGGCCGGGCAGATGGTCTCCGACATCGTCGGCAAGGGACGCATCGAGCGCGACTACCAGTTGAAGAAGGGCGACAGCCTGCGCTCGTCGATCAAGCAGGTGGCTTCCGGCCGCTTCGGCGTTACCGGCGAGTATCTGGTCAACGCGGACCAGATCCAGATCAAGATGGCACAGGGGGCCAAGCCGGGTGAAGGTGGCCAGTTGCCGGGGCACAAGGTGTCCGAGTACATCGGCTTCCTGCGCCATTCGGTACCAGGCGTCGGCCTGATCTCGCCACCGCCGCACCACGATATCTACTCGATCGAGGATCTGGCACAGCTGATTCACGATTTGAAGAACGCCAACTCCAATGCTTCGATCAGCGTAAAGCTGGTATCCGAAGTGGGGGTCGGTACCGTTGCAGCCGGTGTCACCAAGGCCAAGGCTGATCACCTGGTAATTGCCGGTCACGATGGCGGCACGGGTGCCAGCCCGTTGTCGTCGATCAAGCATGCCGGCTCGCCATGGGAGCTTGGTCTGGCCGAGACGCAGCAGACGCTGGTGTTGAACCGCCTGCGCGGTCGTGTGCGCGTGCAGGTCGACGGCCAGCTGAAGACCGGGCGTGACGTGCTGATCGGTGCGCTGCTTGGCGCCGACGAGTTCGGTTTTGCCACCGCGCCGCTGGTTGCCAGTGGTTGCATCATGATGCGGAAGTGCCATTTGAACACCTGCCCGGTCGGCGTGGCGACCCAGGACCCCGAGCTACGTCGGCGCTTTACCGGCCAGCCGGAACACGTCGTCAACTTCTTCTTCTTCATTGCGGAGGAAGTTCGTGAACTGATGGCGCAGCTGGGTATCCGCAAGTTCGATGACCTGATCGGTCGTTCGGATCTCCTCGACATGCGCAAGGGCATCGAACACTGGAAAGCCTGCGGACTCGATTACAGCCGGATTTTCCAGTCACCCGTCAGGAAACCCGAAGAGCCCGTGCGTCACAGTGAGACGCAGGATCATGGCTTGTCGAAGGCGCTTGACAATCAGCTGATTGAACTCGCCAAGTCGGGGCTGGAGAAAGGCAAGGCGGTACGCATCGAATTACCGGTCCGCAACATCAATCGTACGGTCGGGGCAATGCTCTCCAGCCGCGTGGTCGAGAAGTACGGTCATGCCGGGTTGCCGGACGACACCATTCATGTTTCGCTGAATGGCACGGCTGGCCAAAGCTTTGGCGCCTTCCTCGCGCACGGGGTGACGCTGGATCTCGTCGGCGAGGGCAATGACTATGTTGGAAAGGGGCTGTCCGGTGGCCGTATAGTCGTTCGGCCGAATCCGGCGTTTCCTGGTGTGTCGAATAAAAACATCATCGTTGGAAACACGGTGCTTTACGGAGCCATCGAAGGCGAAGCGTATTTTTCCGGCGTTGCCGGCGAGCGTTTTGCCGTCCGCAATTCGGGCGCGACGGTGGTTGTCGAAGGCGTCGGTGACCATGGCTGTGAATACATGACCGGTGGAACGGTCGTGGTGCTGGGGATGACCGGGCGCAATTTCGCCGCAGGCATGTCCGGCGGTGTCGCTTATGTGCTTGATGAAGAAGGTACTTTCGAGTCACGGTGCAACATGGCACAAGTTGCCTTGGAGCCTGTCGAGGAAGAAATCGTCGCTCGCAAGGGCAGCGATGCGGGAGATGACCTGGAAGCGCATGGCAAGGTCGATGTACGTCACCTCGGCATGGCGGATGAAGCTCTGCTGAAGGGCTTGGTGGAGAAGCATGCCAAGTACACGGGCAGCCAGCAGGCCCGGCGTATCCTGGAGGACTGGCCGGCATATCGCGCCCGTTTCGTAAAGGTCATGCCGCATGAGTATCGTCGCGCACTCACCGAGATGGCTGCGCAAAAGCAATTGGAGGTCGCTTAACATGGGTAAGCCAACTGGATTTCTGGAGCGTCAGCGTTTGTCGGAAGCCTACGAGCCGGCTGAGGCGCGCCTGAAGCATTATCGCGAGTTCGTCGCAACGCTCAATGACGAGCAGAGCCGAGTTCAGGGATCGCGGTGCATGGATTGCGGCATCCCGTTCTGCAACAACGCCTGTCCGGTAAACAACATCATCCCCGACTGGAATGACCTCGTTTATCGCGGAAACTGGAAGGACGCGTTGACGGTCCTGCACTCGACCAACAACTTCCCCGAGTTCACCGGGCGGATTTGTCCGGCGCCGTGCGAGGCTGCGTGTACGCTGAATATCAATGACGAGGCTGTCGGCATCAAGTCAATCGAGCACGCCATCGCCGACAAGGGATGGCAGATGGGCTGGATCGTGCCGCAGCCTGCGAAACAGAAGACCGGGAAGAAAGTGGCGATCGTCGGGTCGGGGCCGTCTGGCCTGGCAGCGGCACAGCAACTGGCACGTGCCGGACACGATGTGACGGTCTTCGAGAAGAACAGTCGCCCTGGCGGCCTGCTTGGTTATGGCATTCCAGACTTCAAGCTCGACAAGTCGCTGATCGAGCGTCGCGTCAAGCAGATGGAGGCGGAGGGCGTCGTCTTCCGCACCAAGGTGATCGTTGGCAGCAAGGATGTGCCGAAGGGTGTGACCAACGACGCTACGGAGTACGTTTCAGCCGAGGAGCTTCAGGATCAGTTCGATGCGATCGTTCTTGCAGCGGGCTCCGAATCGCCACGCGATTTGCCCGTGCCTGGACGTGAATTGAAGGGCGTGTACGCGGCGCTGGAGTTCCTGATTCCGCAGAACAAGCAGGTCAGCGGCGGCAAGGGGAATCCGATCAACGCCAAGGGCAAGAACGTCATTGTCATCGGTGGCGGTGATACGGGCTCCGACTGCGTCGGAACCAGCTATCGCCATCGTGCTGCGTCGGTCACTCAATTCGAGTTGATGCCGCAGCCGCCGGAAAAGGAGGACAAGGCGTCGACCTGGCCCTACTGGCCGTTGAAATTGCGTACCTCATCGTCTCACATGGAAGGAGAAACGAAGCGGCTGTTCTCCATCGCCACCAAAGAATTCATCGGCGAAAAGGGCGTGCTCAAAGCGCTGAAGACCGTCGATTTGGAGTGGAAGGACGGAAAAATGTCCGAGGTGCCGGGCAGCGAACGGACGTTCCCGGCGGATCTCGTTTTCCTGGCGATGGGCTTCGTGAGCCCCGTTGCCAGCCTTCTGGAGGCGTTCGGTGTCGAGAAGGACGCGCGGGGCAACGCGCGGGCGACGACGGATGGCAATGGCTGTTACGCCACCAGCGCCGCCAAGGTGTTCGCGGCGGGCGATGTGCGGCGTGGCCAGTCGTTGGTCGTCTGGGCTATCCGCGAAGGCCGGCAATGTGCTCGCGAAGTCGATACTTTCCTTATGGGGGCGAGTTCCCTGCCGCGGTGATCGAACACTGACCGGAGGCGCCTAGGGCGCATTGCTGTGACGCAGCAATGCGCCTTTCTTTTTCTGGATGTCATGGCATAGTTACGGTTCCCTTTTTTCCGAGTCGGCGGATGTTCCTCTATCCACGTCGGCGGCCTTTTACAGAGCTATTTCGCAAAGGTTCTTGAATGAATATCGTTGTTCTCGCTGCCGGACAAGGCAAGCGCATGCACTCCAACCTGCCCAAGGTGCTACACCCGATTGCCGGCAAGGCGTTGGTGTCGCACGTTATCGACACAGCCCGCAGCCTGTCGCCGCGGCGGCTCTGCCTCGTGTACGGGCACGGCGGCGACGCTGTCCGTGCCGCGCTTGATGCGCCCGATCTGGCGTGGGCGCTGCAGGAACCTCAACTCGGTACGGGGCACGCGGTCCAGCAGGCGCTTCCGTATGTTGCCGATGGCGGCACAACTCTGGTTCTCTACGGCGACGTTCCGCTGATACAAGCTGATACCCTGAAGCGGTTGCTGCAGGCGGCAGAAGGTGCTCTTGCCATCCTGACGGTCGAATTGACGGATCCGCAGGGCTACGGTCGTATCGTGCGTGATGGCGGCGGACGTGTAGTGCGCATTGTCGAGCAGAAGGATGCCAATAGTGAAGAGCGCGCGATCCGTGAAATCAATACCGGAATCATGGCCATGCCGACCGAGAGACTTGGCAAGTGGCTGGCCCGCTTGTCGAGTAACAATGCGCAGAACGAGTTCTACCTGACGGACATCGTGGGGATGGCCGTCGAAGAAGGGGTGCCCGTGCACACGGCCAATCCGCAGTATGCCTGGGAAGTGCTCGGAGTTAACAGCAAGGTGCAACTCGCAGAACTCGAGCGGATTGCGCAGCGCTGCCAAGCCGAAAAGCTGATGGAACAGGGGGTTCGCTTGGCAGATCCGGCGCGCTTCGATGTTCGCGGGCGTCTCGAATGTGGGCGCGACGTGTTCATTGATGTCAATTGCGTTTTCGAGGGTGACGTTCAGTTGGCGGATGCTGTGGAAATCGGTCCGAATTGCGTGATCAAGAACGCACGCGTCAGGACGGGCGCCCGGATTGCCTCCTTTACCCATATCGAGGATGCCGTTGTCGGTGCTGACGGCATGATCGGGCCGTTTGCCCGTCTGCGACCCGGAACCGAGCTGGCTGAGGATGTGCACGTCGGTAATTTCGTGGAAATCAAGAACAGTTCCATTGCTGCTCATTCCAAAGCCAATCATCTGGCCTACATTGGGGACGCCACAATCGGTAGCCGGGTTAATGTTGGAGCCGGAACGATTACCTGCAACTACGACGGGGCCAACAAGCACCGCACGGTCATCGAGGACGATGCCTTCATCGGTTCGGATACGCAGTTGGTCGCACCGGTCACGGTCGGCCGTGGTGCAACCGTTGGCGCGGGAACGACGCTGACCAAGGACGCGCCGGCGGAGAGTCTGACGATTTCGCGTGCCAAGCAGTCGTCGATTACTGGTTGGAGAAGGCCGGTCAAGCAGAAGACGCACGGCTGAGTAGTAGAATCCTGTCAGCTGTTCATCTTCCCCTCACCTCGTATCGCGGGATAACTTATGTGTGGCATCGTCGCAGCGGTCGCGGACCGCAATATCGTTTCCGTCCTTCTCGAAGGGCTTCGCCGGCTTGAGTACCGGGGCTATGATTCAGCGGGTTTGGCGCTGGTCAACGAAACGGGCCTGCACCGCCTGCGTGCGGTGGGGCGCGTCGCCGAACTGGCTGCACAGGCAGAGGAGTCTCTCGTGGCGGGCGCAACCGGGGTTGCCCATACGCGCTGGGCAACGCATGGCGCACCCTGCGAACGCAATGCACATCCGCATATTTCGAAGGGGCTCGCGGTGGTGCATAACGGCATCATTGAGAATCACGAGGTGTTGCGTCAGCAGCTCAAGGATCAAGGTTACGTATTCACCTCGGAAACCGATACGGAAGTCGTGGCCCATCTGATTGCTGCCGAACTCGAAAAAACGGAGGATCTTTTTGCCGCGGTTCGCGCTTCCATTGCCAAGTTGCAGGGGGCGTATGCGATTGCAGTGTTGCGAGAATCAGAGCCCGGGCGGGTGATCGTGGCGCGTGAGGGTTCTCCGCTGTTGCTTGGGGTATCCGCGAGCGGGAACTATGCGGCGTCGGATACTTCGGCGTTGTTGCAGGTTACCCGACGCATTGTCTACCTTGAAAACGGTGATTGTGCAGAACTGACACAGACAGGCTATCGCATCACGCGCGGGGACGGCACGCCCGTTGTGCGGGCGGAAGTGGAGTCCTCGCTGTCGGCAGATTCGGTGGAATTGGGTCAATATCGCCATTACATGCAGAAGGAAATCTTCGAGCAGCCGGTGGCTTTGTCAAACACGCTGGAAATGCTCAGCACAGCACGCAGTATCCAACCCGGCTTGTTTGGTGCCGAATGTGAGGAGGTGCTGCGGGATATCCGCCAAGTTTTGATCATCGCCTGTGGCACCAGCTATCACGCGGGCATGGTCGCACGTTACTGGATCGAGGCGCTGGCCGGCATCCCGTGCAATGTCGAGGTGGCCAGCGAGTACCGCTACCGTGAATCAGTGGCCGATCCGCAGACGCTGGTCGTCACCCTTTCCCAGTCTGGCGAGACGGCAGATACGCTGGCTGCACTGCAGTATGCAAAGTCGCTTGGCATGAAGCACACGTTGTGCATTTGCAATGTCCCCGAATCGTCATTAGTGCGTGAGAACGCACTGCGTTTCATCACGCGCGCTGGTCCCGAAATCGGGGTGGCATCAACCAAGGCGTTTACCACGCAGTTGGCCGCGTTGTATCTGCTGACCCTGATCATCGCCAAGTTGCGCGGTCGTTTGAGTCCGGAAACAGAGGCGGCTGAATTGCAGCATCTGCGTCATTTGCCGACGGCCGTGTCGCGCGTTCTCGAACTGGAGCCGCAAATTCGCGTCTGGGCGGAGCGTTTTGCCAGCAAGCAGGACGCCTTGTTTCTCGGGCGTGGAAGGCACTATCCGATTGCCCTGGAAGGGGCGCTGAAGCTCAAGGAAATTACCTACATCCATGCCGAGGCCTATCCTGCCGGCGAGTTGAAGCACGGGCCGCTGGCGCTCGTGGACAAGGACATGCCGGTGATTGCCGTGGCGCCGAACGACGTCCTGCTGGAAAAGCTCAAATCGAATCTGCAGGAAGTCCGGGCGAGAGGCGGTGAATTGTATGTGTTCGCCGATTCGGACAGCGAAATTTCGATGTCCGAAGGAATGCATCTCTTGCGCTTGCCGGAGCACTATGGCCAGTTGTCGGCCCTGTTGCATGTCGTGCCTTTGCAGTTGCTGGCCTATCACGTTGCGCTTGTACGCGGAACGGATGTCGACAAGCCTCGCAACTTGGCGAAGTCGGTTACGGTGGAGTAATTCTTCGGGCTTTGGCCTGGGAGGGGGGCGGGGCAGCAAGCCCCCTTCGTATCGTGCTGGCGGCGTGCCGCTCGCTATGGGGTGCATGCGAATGAGTCAAGTCGTTTCCATGCTGGTGGATTTCGTCAGTAATCACTGGGAGATTCTGGATCTCCTTCTGGTCGTCTTCGGTCTCGTCTTCTACGTGGCGGCGTCACGCAGCCCCGGCCAGCGTCGCCATCCCTCTGCGGCGATTGCCTGGGTGATGGGCATCCTCCTGGTGCCTTATCTTGCGTTACCGCTGTATCTGGCTTTTGGCAACCGCAAGGTCGCCGTGTCCCGGGCATATCGCAGCGGTGAGGAGCCTTCTGTCAGTGCCGCCGTTGCCTATCCGACCATGGCCCGTTCGCTGCAGCTGGGCGTGGCGATGGGCCTGCCGGAGCCGGTTTCCTATGACAATCTGACGATCCACCAGGACGGCCGTCAGGCCTTGCAGGCCTTGCGCCGGATTATCAACGATGCTTCCAAAACCCTGGATGTTTCGACTTTTCTTCTTGGTCGTGACGTCCTTGGCAACGAAATCGCGGCGTGTCTGGCCGAACGCGCGCGTGCCGGGGTGAAGGTTCGCCTGCTGATTGACGGGATAGGTATCTATCTTGGCGGATATCTCGATTTCAAGGACCTCGAGGCTGCAGGTGTCGAGGTTCTGCGCTTCGTTTCGCCGTTCAATTCCCCGAAACGAGGACGGACCAACCTGCGTAATCATCGGAAGATGGTAATTGCCGACGGAGAAAGTTTCTGGTGCGGCGGCCGCAATCTCGCTGCGGAATATTTCGTCGGTGATCCACGTCTGTTTGTGCGACGCTCGCCATGGATCGACCTGAGTTTCGACCTCAAAGGGGAGTTGGTGGCGCAGTCTCTGGCTCAGTTCGAACTGGATTGGGCCTTTGCCAATGATCTCTCGCTGCCAGTGCGTTCTGTTCGGACCGAGGTGACAGGGTCTGTGGGTGCCGTCCCCGCTCTTGCGCAATTGGTGGATAGCGGCCCTGATCGTGCTGACGACACGATTTTCACCCTGCTGGTGTCGGCCTGCTTCACCTCGCAGCGGCGCATTCTTGCCGTGACCCCGTATTTCGTTCCCGAACCATCGCTACTGACCGCGCTGGGACTTGCTGCCCGACGGGGAATCAGTGTCGACTTGGTGTTGCCCGAAAGATCCAATCACCGTTTGGCTGATTTCGTCCGACATCGTGCACTGCGTGATCTGATCGAAGCCGGGGCGCGTGTCTGGTTGCATCCGCGCATGGTGCATGCCAAGGCCGTGCTGGTGGACGACGAGTTGGCATTGGTCGGTTCTGCCAACCTCGACGGTCGCAGCCTGTTTCTCAACTATGAAATGATGGTTGCGTTCTACGATCGGCAGGCGGTGCTCGCGTTTGCCGAGTGGGTTGAAGCCCGGCGGCAGGAATGCGTGCTCTACCCCTATCGCCGCCCGGGCATCTTGCGCGAACTGTCGGAAGGCCTGCTGCTTTGGCTGGCCTTCCAGCTTTAATGGCGATTACAGCGGTTTTTCAAGTTGTTCCAGCTTCCGTTCGATCTGGGCTAGCGGTACGGCGCCTGGAACACGGGTGCCATCGTTGAAGAACAGCGTTGGCGTGCCGGAGATGGCGAGTTTCTGTCCCAACTCGACGACCTTGGCGATTGCCTTGGTATCGCAGTCGCCTTTACCGGTGGGGACCTTGCCGTTGACCATCCAGTCGTTCCAGGCTCTGACCTTGTCCGCGGAGCACCAGATCTTCTTCGATTTGTCGAGGGAGTCCTGGGACAGAATGGGGAGCAGGAAGGTATAGATGGTCACGTTGTCGAGTTTGACCATCTCCTTTGCCAATCGCTTGCAGTAACCGCAGTTGGGATCTTCGAAAGTCGCGAAGACGCGCTTGCCGTTGCCGCGCACCTGCTTGACAGCGAGTTCGAGCGGCAGGTCTGAGAAATTGATGGCGGAAAGCTTCTGCATGCGCTCCGCTGTGACGTTCTTCATTGTCTGACCGTCGAACAGTGTACCGGCAAGAATCGCGGTAATCGCTTCGTCGGTATAGAAAACCTGGCCGTCGGCATAAACCTCGTAGAGATTGAGGTAGGGACTCTTCGTTACGCTCTTTACCTTGTTGCCCAGTTTTGCCTCGATGGCTTTCTGGACGCTGGCTTCGTCAGCGTTCGCCGTAAAGCTGAGCAGGAGAACCGTGGCGAACGAAAACAGGAATTTCAACATAGCAACTTCTCCGGTGTTGGGGAATGATCGATTACAAGGCGCCGATGGCGTAGCGGACCAGCAGATTCTTGACCACGGGCAGTTTGTCGGTCAGTGAGAGTCCGAAATTGCGCAATTGCGACATACCCGGCAGTGTCTCATGAAACAGGCGATGCAACGCATGGGTCCCCGTTTGCATCAGGACAGTCTCTTCTCGCCGGACGCGCTGATAGCGCTGCAGGAAGCGCTCGGCGCCAATGTCTTGCCACTCGGGGGCCACCGCGAGCAGTTCGGCCAAAGCACAGGCATCCTGAAAGCCAAGGTTGATCCCGTGTCCCGACAATGGATGGATGCCGTGCGCCGCGTCGCCAATCAGCGCGGTGCGCGGTGCGGTGGTCTTGGCGACGCGCAACAAACGCAACGGAAATGCCGCCGGGGGCGTGATCAATTCCAGGGCTCCGAGTTCATGCAGACCCGCTGTTGCGACTCTTTCTGCAAAGGACTCCGGATCGAGTCCTACCAGCTCTTCGGCATGAGCGTTCGGCGTCGACCAGACGATCGAAATGCGTTCTCCGGGAAGTGGTAGCCAGGCCAGGACGCCGTCTTCGCGGAACCACTGGCGGGCAATGTTGTGGTGAGATTTCTCGCTGGAAAAATTGGCCACGACCCCCATTTCTTCATAAGAAGCTTCGCGGGCTGCCAAGTTGGCTTCGTTACGCACCCAGGAGTTGCGCCCGTCGGCCCCGACGATAAGTTTTGCGCTCAGAGCATGCCCGTCGGCCAGTGTTAGCGCTACGGCGCTCTCCCCGATCGCAAGCGACTCGGGCGTAGCGTCGAAGAACAGACTGACATTCTTTTGCCGTTTTACGTTCTCCCACAACTCGCAGGCCATCAGTGACGACTCAAGGATCCAGCCGAGTTCATCGATGCCGGACTCGTAGGCGCTGAAGTCAAGCTGAGCCGCGCGATCGCCATGGATCCTCATGGCGTGGATCGGGCAGATGCGTTCCACGTCAAGGTGCTTCCATACGCCGATTCGGTCGAGGAAGGAGGCGTTGGCTGGGGTGACGGCATAAATACGCGCATCCCACCCCTTGGGACGGGCGGGTGGCGAGGTGCTTTCAATCAGGGCAATTTTCAGGCGGCTATCGCGCAATGCGCAGGCCAGCGATAGCCCGGCCAAGCCGCCGCCGATAATGATGAGATCGAACTGCATCCAGAATCAACTCCGTGAAACGGTGATTGTAGTGGCTTTTACAACCCTGTGCAGGCGTGTTAGAACGCTTGCCCATGAATGTGCGCCAGACTCTCTCATACCTTCCCGTGGCAATATGCGCCGTCCTCGATTCGCCGATCGACGCGCTGGCGGCCATGCACGTGCCGCACGACGAGGTGATGAATCTCGTCGCGGCATGGTGGTGCAACAATCAATCGACGTGCATTGTCGCTGTCGTTGATGGGGGCCGCGCTGTCGCAGCGGTGCAATTGCCTGACGGTCGTTGGGCAGCAGGGAACGCATTCGTCGGGGATGTCTCCGCGACGGAGCCGGAAGCGCAGCGGCGACTGAAAAAGCGACTCAAACGTGGGCGCTGCGGAGTGGTCGGAGTGCTCGATACAAAAATGCCGGCTCACGGATGAGCCGGCATCTCGGTTGACGCAGTCGGATCGGGGATCAGCCGAGCGTACCGACGTTGTTCAGGTCTTCAAAAGCCTGCTTCAGACGAGCCTTGAAGGACTCTTCGCCCTTGCGCAGCCAGACGCGCGGGTCGTAGTACTTCTTGTTTGGTTTGTCGTCGCCTTCGGGGTTTCCAATCTGGCCTTGCAGATAGCCTTCGTTCTTCTTGTAGAAAGCGCGCACTGCGTGTCGGTGTCGATGTTCATCTTGATCACGCCGTAGGAGATCGCTTCGCGGATTTCCTCGAGGGTCGAACCGGAACCGCCGTGGAAGACGAAGTCGATCGGTTGGGCTTTGGTGCCGAATTTCTTCTGGATGTATTCCTGCGAATTCTTCAGGATAATCGGCTGAAGCTTGACGTTGCCGGGCTTGTAGACGCCGTGAACGTTACCGAACGAGGCTGCGATGGTGAAACGGTTGCTGACCTGCGATAGCTTCTCGTAGGCATAGGCCACGTCTTCCGGCTGGGTGTAAAGCTTGGAGCTGTCAACGCCGCTGTTATCCACGCCGTCTTCTTCGCCTCCTGTGACGCCGAGTTCGATTTCCAGAGTCATGCCGATCTTGCTCATGCGCTCCAGGTAGCGTTGGCAAATCTCGATGTTCTCTTCCAGCGACTCTTCGGAGAGGTCAAGCATGTGCGAGCTGAACAGTGGCTTGCCGTTGGCCTTGTAGAACTTTTCGCC
>QKII01000461.1 GCA_003249625.1 Propionivibrio sp.
TCTTGCCTCATACGCCGAGGCCGACGGAGAATCGTGTGCGACCGGACAGTCGTGGGAATGGGATGGTGTGCGCTTTACTATCCTTCATCCGGAAGTCGTTGATTACAAAAAAAGGAAGCGGTCGAACGCGATGAGTTGCGTGCTTCGCGTCGAAAGTGCCGGTGCGAGCCTTCTGTTGCCGGCCGATATCGAGGCGGCGAATGAGCGGGCACTGATTGCCCGTACGCCGGAGGCGTTGCGCGCCGATGTGCTGGTAGTGCCGCATCATGGCGGCGCGGGGTCGTCGACGCCGGCGTTTGTTTCCGCCGTGGCACCCGGCCATGCGGTGTTTTCCGCGGGCTACCGCAACCCTTTCGGTCATCCGCGGCCCGACATCCTCGCGCGCTATAGCGACAGTTCGATCTGGCGTACCGACCGGGACGGGGCGGTGCGAGTCGTTCTTGATAAACGGCCCGAAGTGACGTCATGGCGGGCCATGCACCGACGTTACTGGCAAGGCCATTGAAGCCTGCAGTCGACCGCGGAAGGAAAATTACCCGACTTTGGTCGGGTGACGGGGCGTGCAGCGTTGCCTAGTATCCAATGCGAGTCGGCACGCCAGAGGCCGGCTGATCGGCCGCCGCTTAACGGTGGCTTCTCAGGTGAGACATAACGGAGGGATTCAATGATTGCAAGGAAGCTTTTGGGCGCCGTCGCGCTGGGTTTGATCACGACCGTCGCTTCAGCGGCATATCCGGAGCGTGATATCACCGGAACCATCATGTGGGGCGCTGGCGGGGCGATGGACGTCGTCTCCCGCGCTGTTCAGCCGCATGCCGAGGCTGTTCTCGGGAAGAAGATCGTGATGGTCAACAAGCCGGGCGGAACCGGTGCGATCGCGACCAATTTCGTAAACAACGCGCCGAACGATGGATACAATATCCTGTTCGGCGCGGAAAATCCGCAACTGCACAAGGTACTCGGACTTGCACAATTCGACTATGACAAGTTCTTCCCGGTAGCTATCCTTGCGCGTAGCGTCGGTGTGATCGTCGTCAAGGCCGACGCGCCTTGGAAAACGCTGACGGAACTCGTTGACGATGTCAAAAAACGTCCCGGCAAGGTCAAAATGGCCATGACCGGTCCCGGTGGCTTGCCGCACACGGTGGCGTCGATGCTGGGCGCAGTAACGAAATTCAATGCGATATCGGTTCCGTTTGACGGCGAAGGTCCGGCTGTCACCGCCGTGATGGGTGGGCATGCCGATTTCGCGCCGGTCGGCGTTGGCGCGGCGACGGAGAGCATCAAGGCCGGGCGGATTCGTGCCCTGGCCGTGGTGAATACCGAACCGGTCGAATCGCTGCCAGGCGTGCCACCCGTTACCAAGGAATATCCCGATTTTGCCAAGTACCTCCCGTGGGGGCCGTTCTATGGTGTCTTTGTGCGCAAGGACACGCCGGACGACATCAAGGCGACGCTGGTCGATGCCTTTAAAAAGGCCGCTGACAACGAGCAGTTCAAGAAGCTGATGGCCGACCGCGGCAACCTGATGATGAACATCTCCGGAGCCGAAGCAGAGGCGTTCCTGAATAAATGGCAATCGGTGACCAGCTGGCTGTTGCAGGATGTTGGCGCAGCGAAAATTTCGCCGGAAAAATTCGGCATCCCGAAACCCTGATTCATCAAGAACCAGCAGTAGATCTCCCGGGGAGGATGTTGACCGTCCCCGGGAGTCTGTTGGCGGGCGTATGACGCCGGTGTCCTCATCGCTGCGTGACGCCCGCGATTTATTCGCGGAGGTGTGTCGAAAGTGATTAGCGAAAAGGAAATGCACAAACCAAGGCTGCCGGGCGAGCTCGGGTTTTGCCTGGCACTGCTGTTGTTCAGTCTGACGGCGTTCTATCTCTCGTACGGGATCTCCGGCTTTTCGTCATGGAGTTCCGCCGGCTCGTTGCCCCTGGGGGCCAGCTTTGTGATGTGCGTGAGTTCGCTGGTGATCATCTTCCGCGAGCTGAAGAAGCCGGTGCCGGAGCTCAAGCTTGGCAAGACTATCGGCCAGAGTTTCTTCGAAAAGGTTTTTCCGGCGCGGCACATGATCTTCATCTTCGTGTTGATCGCCTACATGTTCCTGCTTGAACCGCTCGGTTTCATCACCGCGTCGTTCCTGTATTTGGTCGCCGCCAGCCTCGTCCTCGGCGAGCGGCGTTACGTGCATATGATCGTCAGCAACGTGCTGTCGCTGGCCGTCGTTTACCTTGTGTTCCAGACCGCCTTCTCGGTGGTGCTGCCCGAAGGGATTCTTGAAAGGATGTTCCGATGAGCGATCTGTTGCTGAATCTCTCGTACTTCGGGATGAGCTTCCTCGATCCCTACCTGATGTTCCTGACGGCAGCGGGCGTCTTCTGCGGTATCTACGTCGGGGCAATTCCGGGGCTGTCCGTTACGATGGCGGTGTCGATCCTGATCTCATTTACCTTCAAATGGGGTGTCAATGACGCGCTGGCGCTGATCGCCGGAATCTATTACGGCGGCGTGTATGGCGGCTCGCGCAGCGCCATTCTGATCAACGTGCCTGGGGCGCCGGCAGCGATTGCCTCGGCGCTTGATGGTTATCCTCTGGCAAAGCGTGGAGAAGCAGGGCAGGCGATCGGCCTGACCACGGTCATGGGCGTGTTCGGTGGCCTGATCGGCGTGGCGTGCCTGGCTATCGGGGCGCCGATGCTGTCGGACCTGGCGCTGCTCTTCGCACCGCGCGATTACATGATGCTGGCGATTTGGGGACTGCTGCTGGTCGGCAGCCTGTCGGGCGGGATGATGGCCAAGGGCGTGTTCGCCGGTGCGTTGGGGATCCTCTTCGGGATGGTCGGGCTCGACCCGCTGACGGCAGAGCCGCGTTTTACTTTCGGGTCCGTACATCTGACCGCTGGCGCGCCCTACGTAGCGGCGATGATCGGCTTGTTTGGCGTGTCCGAGGTGCTCGTCCAACTGCACGAACTGCACTTCGCGACAGTGAAGCAGAACGTCAGCAAGCTGTTCCCGTCGTGGAGCCTGATCCGGAAGCATCTGCCGCTGGCGTCGCGCTGCTCCGTCCTTGGGGTGATCGTCGGCGCGCTACCCGGTGCGGGGGGGGACATCGCTGCGCTGATGGCGTACGACCACGCCAAGCGTACAGTGAAGAACCCCGAACGGCCGTTTGGCGAGGGCGCGTGGGAAGGTATCGTTGCACCGGAATCGGCGGCGGTCGGCTCGGTCGGCGGTTGCTACATTCCGATGCTGACCCTCGGCATTCCTGGCGATGCCGTGACCGCGGTGATCATCGGCGCGCTCTACATTCACGGCCTCAAGCCCGGGCCGATGATGCTGCTCGAAACGCCTCACCTTTTCTGGTTTACCGTCGGCAATCTCGCGCTTGCCTGCATCTGGCTGGCGGTTTTCGGCTTCATGGGGATCAAGCTGTTCGCCAAGATCGTCGAGATTCCGAAGTCGGCGTTACTGCCAATGATCGTCGTGCTCTCGGCAGTGGGGTCCTACGCCATCGAGAACAATCCGGTGCACATCTACTGGATGCTTGGCTTTGGTGTGGCCGGCTACTTCCTGAAGATGTACGGCTATCAGGTCGGGCCGGTCATCCTCGGCATCATTCTCGGCCCGCTGCTCGATTCGAACTACCGGCGCGCGATGATCTCGGTGGGTAACGATCCGGCAGAGTTCGTTGCCGAATTCTTCACCAGTCCGGTGTCGATTGTCCTGTTGATCCTGCTGTCGTTCACGATACTCAGTCAGACGCGTTACTGGGGTCGGTTGATGGGCTGTTTCAGGCGGTCTGGCTCGGGGGCGGCGAGTTAGCGTAATATTGGCGGCCCCGGATTGCGAGACTGCGGTCCGGGGCCCGGCGATTTGCGGGGAAGGCTGATACGGGTTGCGTCGAGAGGAAGCGTTGTAACTATCCGTGGCCTTACAAATTACACTCGGGAGCATGCAAGCATGAAAGAAACCAAACTTATCAAGGTGCAGGGAAAACCACTCGGCGGTGGTGCCCTGCCGGCCATCATCACGCCGCTGGTCGGCAAGACGCGGGCGGCGATTCTCGAAGAAGTCGCCTTCATCGTCCCGAAAAAGCCGGACTTGCTCGAATGGCGGATCGACTTCTTCGAAGCGATCGGCGACATTCCTGCGGTGATCGAGACAGCGCTTGCCATCCGCGAGGCTGCTAACGGCATCCCGGTGCTGCTGACGCGTCGCAACGTGACCGAAGGCGGGCAGCCGCTGACGATCGACGAGCCGGCCGTGCTGGCAATGTACACCGCAGCTTGCCAGGCCAAGTGCGTCGAGCTGATCGACTACGAACTCTCCAACGCTCCGTCGGATATCCAGGCATTGCGCGAGGTGTCGAAAGCCAGTGGCATAGGCATGATCATGTCGTTCCACAACTTCCAGATGACGCCGGATGCGGCGACGCTCGACAGCAAGTTTGCCGCCGCCAAGCAATACGGCGCTGATGTCGGCAAGGTCGCGGTCATGCCGACCAGCGACCTTGACGTCCTCGAACTGCTCGCAGCAACGAGCCGGGCGCGCGAGACGCTCGATATCCCGCTGATCAGCATGTCGATGGGCGGTGTCGGTTCGCTGTCGCGAATCATGGGCTGGGTGTACGGCTCGGCGGCTACCTTTGCTGTCGGCAAGAGCAGCTCCGCGCCGGGACAGGTTGCCATCGAAGACCTGCGTACGGCGCTGGCGATCGTACGCCAGGCAGTGACTGGTGGGCAGTAAGCTACTCCGACAGCATCACACGCGGGCCCCGTCTCAATGGCGGGGCCTTTGTTTATGGTCTTTTGCGTGTCACTTCTCCTATCTCAACGGGAGCTATCAAGTGACGCCAGGAAGCGGTCGCGCATCAACTCCAACGTCCTCTGCTGCTCGCCGGGTACGAGTGCCCGGCATTCGGCATAGAACGCATCGAACGCGTTCAGTGCCTCTGTTCTCGAGATGATGTCGTTCCTGGGCTCGCGCAGGTCTCCCCTTGTATCGATTGGCCTGAGTACGGCGGATCTCGGAATCAGCTGCGGGCCATTCGGGCCGGTGCCAAACATGGGGCCGGTCTTTACGTATTCCTCGCCTTTGTATTCGAAGCGGGCGCCATCGGGTAGTTGGTGGATTTTCATGGGGTTCGGATCAGGAGCTTGAGGTGGCAGAAGAGGTGTTTTTGGGCGATGACGAGGAAATCAATTCCGAAACAGTCCGCCGTAGCCAACGGTTGCCTTCATCGTGATGATAGCGTTCGTGCCAATGCTGTTTGACGTCGTAAGCAGGCAATGTGAATGGAACGGGAAATATCCGGAATGCACAATGAGTTTCGAGAAGCTCAGCGAG
>QKII01000264.1 GCA_003249625.1 Propionivibrio sp.
CGTCCTTGGTGATAAACCTCAGGCTCGAGAACAACGCGGCGTCAGTCGGAGCCAGCGTGGCCGAATCTTCGATGAAGTCGCCGAGATGGGAATCGTCGTCATCACCGATCGGGGTTTCCATCGAAATCGGTTCTTTGCTGATCTTGAGGATCTTGCGGATCTTTTCTTCCGGCATGTCCATCTTCTTTGCCAGCGTCGCCGGATCGGCCTCGACGCCAGTCTCCTGCAGGATCTGACGGGAGATGCGATTCATCTTGTTGATCGTTTCGATCATATGCACCGGAATACGGATGGTGCGCGCCTGATCAGCGATCGATCGAGTAATGGCCTGCCGGATCCACCACGTGGCGTAGGTCGAAAACTTGTACCCACGGCGGTATTCGAACTTGTCTACCGCCTTCATCAAGCCGATGTTGCCTTCCTGAATCAGGTCGAGGAACTGCAATCCGCGGTTGGTATATTTCTTGGCGATCGAGATGACGAGACGAAGGTTCGCTTCAGTCATTTCACGCTTGGCGCGACGGGCTTTGGCTTCGCCGGTCGACATCTGCTTGTTGATGTCCTTCAATTCCTTCAGTGGAATGCCGATACGATCTTGCAGTGCCAACAACTTCTTCTGCTCTTCCTGGATGTTCGGCGCATTGCGCGTAAGGACAGCGGCGTAGCTCTTTCCCGAAGCGGCCTCGATTTCCTGATCGGCCCAGTCGAGATTGAGTTCATTTCCAGGAAACACCTTGATGAAGTGCGGACGTGGCATGCGCACCGTATCCACGCAGATGCGCTGAATCTTCCGCTCACATTGACGAGCCTCCTCGACCATGCTTCGCACCGAGTCACACAAACGCTCGATCATCTTGGAAGTAAAGCGGATACCCATCATCTCTTCGGAGATTTTTTCCTGATACTTCAGGTAGGTCTTGTCTTGGGAACCTTTCTTGGCAAGCGTGGCATGGGCTTTCGCATGCAGTGACTTGATCACCGCCAGCTTTGCCAACCCCTCTTCCTTGAGCTTGATCAGCGATGCAGACGCAGCACCTTCCCCGGCATCTCCGCCATCCTCGTCGTCGTCCTCGTCGTCGACGTCGCTCTCTTCATCGTCCGAGATCTCCTCGAGTGTTTCCTCCTCGGCATTCGGATCGATCAGTCCATCGATCAACTCATCGATACGCATCTCGTCATTGCTGATCTTCTCAGCGCAGTCAAGGATCTCGGCAATGGTCGACGGACAAGCGGAGATCGCCTGGATCATGTGCTTGAGGCCATCTTCGATCCGCTTGGCGATCTCGATCTCACCTTCGCGCGTCAGCAGCTCCACAGAACCCATCTCACGCATGTACATGCGCACCGGATCGGTCGTCCGCCCGAATTCTGAATCGACGGTCGACAGAGCCTGTTCGGCCTGTTCTTCAACGTCGGCATCATCGGAAGCAACCGCCGGAGCAGACTCCGACATGAGTAGCTGCTCGGCATCCGGGGCCACGTCGTAGACCTGGATTCCCATGTCGTTGAAGGTACTGATGATGCTTTCGATCTGCTCCGCATCGACCACATCATCCGGCAGATGGTCGTTGACCTCCGAATAGGTCAGGAACCCGCGCTCCTTGCCCAACTTGATAAGCGTCTTGAGCTGCGTCTTGCGCGCTTCCTCGTCGGCAGGCGATGGCTGAGAGCCAACCTGCGCCAAAATGTCGGCGGCCTTGGCCTTCGCCGATTTGTTGTTTGCTGCCTTTTCCCTTGCCATGACCTGTTCCCGGTTAGCGTCCCACTGGAAAAACCCTAGATTTTATCACAACTTACCGCACTCGATGATTCACTTCCGCATCCCCAACGCCTGAAGATATTCCTGCTTTTCCTCGCTGGACAATCCCGCGACGCCGAGCCGCCCGACCTTCTCCTGCAAGCGGGCGAATGCACGCTTTTTCTGCCCTTCGACCAGCCGGACTACGGCACCGTCGAATTCCTCGTCCACATCGCCTTCGGCAAAAGGTTGCTGCATTAGTTCGGCTGCTGCGTCCTGCAAAACAGCCTCACCCTCTCCTCCACGAAGCCTTTCGAGCAGCGCGGCATAGCCGGGCGCCGGGTTTTCCATGGACAGGATCACCTTGCACAGATTCATTACTGCCCGCGCTTCACTTGAGTCATTGGGGAGCGCCTCCAGAGGCAACCTCCGCGCTAGCTCCGGCTTCTGCAAGAGCAACCGCAACAACGGACGAAACAGCGACGGCGACGGCCGGGACGCCTTCGCCGGAGACGGCCTGGCTACCGGCTTGAGATCACACAACTGCTCGACTTCCTGCTGCGAAAAACCGCTGGCCTCGGCCAGCCTCTTGACCAACTGTAGACGCAACAGCGGCGTTTGCAAGCGCGCCAGCAGAGGCTTGGCCTCGGCAACGAGCCGCGCTCGCCCTTCTGCACTGGTCATGTCACAACGCGAAGCAAGCTCCTTGAGCATGAATTCCGAGAGCGGCATGGCCTGTGCCAGCAGACGCTCGAACGCTGCCGTTCCGTGCGCACGCACAAAGCTGTCGGGATCTTCAGGCTCCGGCAGAAACGCGAACGTCACGCTCTTCTGCTCTGGCAATGCCTCCAGACAGTTCTCCAAAGCTCGCCAAGCCGCCTTGCGCCCTGCCGAATCGCCGTCGAAACAGAAGACGACGCGATCAACCTGGCGCAAAAGCTTTTGCACGTGCGTACCCGTTGTCGCCGTCCCCAATGTTGCCACCGCATTGCCCACTCCATGCTGTGCCAATGCCACCACATCCATGTAGCCTTCAACGACGACGGCAGCATTCTTTTCGCGCAAGGCTTGCCGCGCCTGGGGCAGACCGAACAATTCGCGCCCTTTTTCGAACAGCGGCGTTTCCGGCGAATTGAGGTATTTCGGCTCGCCCGCACCGAGCACGCGCCCGCCAAAGGCAATAACATCACCCTTTGGGTTCACGATCGGGAACATCACCCGATCACGAAAGCGGTCGTAAAGCCGTCCCTGCTCGTTACGAATGACCAAGCCAGCCTGTTGCAGGCCGCTGGCTGAATAGTCCTCGAAAACGGCAGCAAGGTTCTGCCAGCCATCCGGCGCATAACCAATGCCGAAACGTTGCGCCACCTCGCCGCTGACCCCGCGCTGTTTGAGATAGGCAATTGCCTTTTCCGAACGCTTGAGCTGATCGTAGTAGTACCGCGAGGCACGCGCCATAAGCTCGCTCAGCGCGGGTAGCCGCGGTCCGTCGGTAGGCCGACCGCCATCATCAGGCACCTGCATGCCCACGCGTCCCGCCAGGTCCTTGATTGCGTCTACGAAGCCAAGCCCGGAATACTCCATGAGAAAGCCGATCGCCGTGCCATGGGCACCACAACCGAAGCAATGATAGAACTGCTTGGTCGGACTAACGGTAAAGGACGGCGTCTTCTCGTTATGGAAGGGACAACAGGCGGCATAGTTGGCACCCGCCTTGCGCAAAGGCACATGCGCATCGATCAGGTCGACAATATCGACCCGATGCAGCAATTCCTGGATAAACGATTCAGGAATCACGTCTCAAGCACGAAAGCAGACGTTCTCTTGGCCGGAAATGAAATTCCGTGAAGCGGCAGCGCCGATCACTTCGCCAATGCCGCCTTGACCTGCTTCGACACCTCGGTCATGTCCGCACGACCGGCCAGTTGCGGCTTCAACACGCCCATTACCTTGCCCATGTCGCCCGGCCCGACCGCACCGGTTTCAGCGACAGCCGCAGCGACAGCAGCGGCAATCTCGCCAGCCGAGAGCGAAGCCGGCATGTACGCTTGCAACACATTGGCCTCGAACTGCTCGGCATCGACCAGATCCTGACGAGCGGCCGCCTGGTACTGGGTGATCGAGTCACGACGCTGCTTGAGCATCTTATCGATAACCGCAATTACCGCCGCATCGTCCAGCTGCACTCGCTCATCGACTTCTTTCTGCTTGATCGCAGCAAGGAGCAGCCGGATTGCGGCGAGCCTGGCGGATTCCCGCGCCCGCATGGCGGTCTTCATGTCCTCGTTGATACGTTCCTTCAGGGTCATATCAGTACTCCACGCAAATTCGCCAGCCCCTCTTGCAACAGGCCCGACAAACACACACGCACAAATGCGAAAAGCCGCCCGTCTTGAGACAGGCGGCTGCTCAGCAATCCGTAATCCGATATCAGTAGAGCTTCGGGGGCAGCGTCTGGCTGCGCATGCGCTTGTGATGGCGCTTGACGGCGGCAGCGAGCTTGCGCTTGCGCTCAGCGGTGGGCTTTTCGTAAAACTCGCGGGCACGCAACTCGGTCAACAGACCAGTCTTTTCCACGGTACGCTTGAAACGGCGAATGGCTACTTCGAACGGCTCGTTTTCCTTGACGCGAATAGCAGGCATTAAATCGGTCCTAAGTTCAATGTTCGACGGATAACAACTGAGCCAAGCATTATAACCAAAGTTGGGAAGAAACTCCAAGAGGATTCTGGCAATTTTTTCACACATTTTTTACTGCCCCGCGAGAGCCGGTTGCGGCTCGGGTAAAATCGCGCCCATGCTCATCCTCGGTATCGAATCTTCCTGCGATGAAACAGGCGTCGCTCTATACGACACTGACCTCGGCCTCGTCGCCCACAGCCTGCATTCGCAGATCGCAATGCACCAGGCCTACGGCGGCGTTGTTCCCGAACTGGCCTCGCGCGACCACATCCGACGCACCGTCCCGCTACTGCGGCGCGTTCTTGCCGAGAGCGGGCATTCGCTCGACGCTGTCGATGCCATTGCCTACACGCAAGGCCCCGGGCTGGCAGGCGCTCTACTGGTCGGAGCCGCCTTCGCCGAAGGACTCGCCGCGTCGCTGGACATCCCGACCGTCCCCGTCCATCACCTCGAAGGCCACCTGCTCTCCCCGCTGCTTTCGCAACAGCCGCCGACCTTTCCTTTTGTCGCGCTGCTCGTTTCCGGCGGACACAGCCAACTGATGCGCGTCGATGGCGTCGGCAGCTACCAACTACTCGGCGAAACGCTTGACGACGCCGCCGGCGAAGCGTTTGACAAGACCGCCAAGCTACTTGGGCTCCCCTACCCCGGCGGCCCCGCGCTCTCCGCCTTGGCTGAAACAGGCCATCCGGACATCTGCAAGTTCCCGCGACCGATGCTCCACTCCGGCGACCTCGACTTCAGCTTCAGCGGGCTCAAGACGGCGGTCCTCACCCATGTGCGCGAAATCGGCGAACCGGACGAGCGGCAACGCGCCGACATCGCTCGGGGTTTCCAGGACGCCATCGTTGAGGTGCTCGTGAAGAAATCGATGCGCGCGCTGAAGAACTGCGGCCTGACCCAACTGGTCGTCGCC
>QKII01000301.1 GCA_003249625.1 Propionivibrio sp.
CGCCCGAACGAGACCGGCGAACGAGCATTCGTCGGTGATCGCCAGTGCCGCATAGCCGAGTTCCTGCGCCCGCGCCACCAGTTCCTCCGCATGCGACGCGCCGCGCAGGAAGCTGAAGTTGGAGACGCAATGCAGCTCGGCGTAGTCTGGCAATTCACGCGTCATGAAAAGTATCCATGCAGGAACCAACCCCCGGCTGAGCATTCGCGATAGATCCAGAGCCACGTGCCATCCTTCGACCCGGCGATGAAGTAATCGCGGCGCAGGTCACCGGTTTTCTCCCCGGCATCCCACCAACCCGACTCGATACGCTCCGGTCCCGTTAGCAGCTGCATCGGGCCGCGACGAAACGGACGGCCATCGACCTCCTGCAATGGCTCGGGCGGATCGAGCAGCCAGAGAGGACGAGGTGCTACCGTCGGCACACAGGAAAATGTTTTCTCAAACAGCCCGAGCCGGCGCGTTGCGCATTCGGGTCGATGATCGGCGTACGGCACGACCCGATACACCTGCGCCTCGCCGAGGCGGGCGGTCAGCCGTTCGAGCAGCGTACCGATCGTTTCGCGGCTGGCCTGCGCATCATCGAGCAGCGAACGGCTGCATCCGGGCAGAGCATCGACCTGCGTCGCTTCCAGACAAAGCGTCTCGACCGGCGCTGCCAGCGTCATGCGCTCCAGTCGCTCGCGCAGCACACGCTCGAAGCGGGCGTTGTCGGCGGTCAGTTCGGCGAACTGCAGGGGCACACGCGTTTCGTCATGGCGATGCTGCAAACACAAAACGGCCTCGCGCACGCCGGCCTGCCGCACCATCAGCCAGCCGGCCAGTGCGGAGGTCAAACGGCGCGCGGCGAACAGAAGGGCCGCGGCGCTATCGACCGCAGCCGGCAGCTGAAGCGGCTGGCTGAACTGCGCGGGAAACACGAAGTCGGCGCGCGGATCGGGCTGCTCGCCATACGCGCGGGCGAGCAGCAGCAGGCTTTCCCCTCCGATGCGCTGCCCCAGCCCGGCTGTCGGCAAACGGCGCGCCTCGCCCAGGGTGCGCGTACCGAAACGCCCCAGCGCCATCGCGGCTTTGGCGGGCAAGACACTCACCGGCTGCGCATCCAGCGCCGCACGCAGCCTGCCGAGGTCGACGCAACGTTCCTCCGTGCGCTGGCGCGCCAGCCATTCGGCCCCGAGGGGAGTAGGCGCCACGGCGAGATAGACGCTAAAGCCCTGCGCTACACCCCCCTCGGCTGCCTTGTTGAACAGCTCCCCCAATCCGCCGAACAGGCGCAGACAGCTGCCGACCTCCAACAGCAGGGTTTCCGGAGCCAGACAGACCCGTGGCGCCAGGCTGCCTGCCCAGCAGGCCAGCGAGCGCAGCGCGGCGTCCTCCTGTTCGCGCCGGCGGGCCAGCAAGGTCACTCCCGGGGCCAAGGCTCGCGCCGCCGCAACGCCGATTCCTGCCTCGATGCCCGCCAGCCGCGCTGCCGCGTCGCCAAGCAGGACACGTCCGTGCTCTACGACGGCACTAGGCGACGGTAACGGAGCGTTGGCTTCGAGCGGCAAATGCGGCAGGTGCAGGGCAAGCCACAGTGGGGTCATGATCGTCACGCCACGCCAGTGGACGCGGCACATCCAGATAAAGCATCCGGCCACACGGCGGACCACGCCGCTTGAGCACACTCACGCCAAGCCGTCCCCCTCGACCGGAAGACAGCGCCAGGCGCAGCGGCGCGGCCGAGGCCTCAGGGCGAGCGCGCAGCGGACGGAACAGAAAGGCCAGCGTGGAACCGCCGGCCACGGCGACCTGCAAGCGGCGCACCTGGTCAGGATCGACTCCTTTCGCCCAGCACACCACGGCGCCCGTGGCGCCGCTGGCCAGCGCCTGCTCCGTTGCCCACAGCAGATCGCGCCGGGATGCCGGCGCCACCACGACAAGACGCGCGCAATCCGCACCTCCCGCCCCCCACGCCGGAGCATGCAGTCCGTGCGGCGGGGCGACCAGCACCGACCAGCGTCCTTCTTCGCGCATCGCGTTCAATACCGGCAGCAGCAAGGCACACTCGCCGATGCCGGTTTCGTCCGTCAGCAGTTCGCTCAACGCCCCGCGCGGCCAGCCGCCACCCGGTAGCTCTTCATCGAGTACAGGGAAGCCACTGGACAGCGCCGGTACCTCGGCACCCGCCAGCCGACCGCGCCAGACGTCGGGCCGGACGAGGATGTCGGAGAGGGAAAGCGCGGCGCTCATGGCGAATCGTTGCTGGCAAACAAGGGAACATCCGGACGGCTATCGCTGCACGCGCCGCACCAGCCCGACCATCACGCCGAATATTTCCAGCCGGCCGGCCGGGCGGATCACCGGATAGGCGGTGTTGTGCGGCCGAAGCACATTTTGCCCATCCTCAACGGCCAGTTCCTTCAAGGTGAACTCGTTGTCCACCACGGCGACCACGAAGTCGCCGGGCCTAGCCTCGGTGGTGCGCTCGACCGCGACGATGTCGCCGTCGTGGATGCCCGCCTCGATCATCGAATCGCCACGCACCGGGATCATCACAGTGCGCGACGGGTTGCGCACGAGATAGTCGTCAATCAGGAAGGGATCGGCGCCGACGCCTTCGATCAGGTCCGGGTAGCCCGCATGCACCGTCCCGCCCGCCAGCGGCCGCTCGAAGAAGCGCCCTGCGGGAATCCAGGCATCCTCGTCCGGCGTACGCTGGACGAAACCGGCCACGGCCAGCCGTTCCAGCAGCTTGCGCGATGCCGTCTTGGAAGCGAACTGCATCAGCTCGGCGATGCGCTGCATCGACGGAATGCGCCGGTTCTCGGCGTAATAGTCGCGCAGGCGGTCGAGGTAATCGTCGTCCTTGTTCGGGGTAACCATGGCAAGTCCCGTGGTGTTCGTTTGAGCACCAATAGTAGTGTCCGGACGTGCACCTGTCAAACCGAGGCGCAAAAAAAAAAACGCCCCGTCGCGAAACGGGGCGCCATCACTGCAGGAGAGAACTTTTGCTTCGCCTCAGACCTTGATGCCCTGGTCCTCGATATAGCTGCGGATGATCGACTCGACATCCTTGTCGGCGGAGAAGCCCATTTTCAGGGCGCGGTCATTCTTGAAACGGGCTGGCCACGAATTGACCAGTGCTTCGATACGCGCTTCCGGTTTGATTTCAATCAAGTCGGCCACCTTGTCGCCAGCAATCTTGCGCAGCGTGTCGATCATGTCGCCAACCACCGCAGTGTTGCCCGGCAGGTTGATCACGCGGGTGACACCCCATGCCGAGGACGGCAGTTCGTAGGCGTGGATCAGCGAGGCGATGACCTTGGCCGGCGAGAGCAACCAGATTTTCGCGTCACGGCCGACCGGGCAGATCGAAGGGACGCCGTTCAGCGGTTCGCGGATGATGCCGCTGGCGAACGACGAGGCGGCCAGATTCGGCTTGCCGGGACGCACGGAGATGGTCGGCAGACGCAGCGAACGGCCGTCGATGTAGCCCTTGCGCGAGTAATCGGTGACGAGGTATTCGCAGATCACCTTCTGGGCACCGTAGGAGCCTTGCGGGTTGGGCGTCGTGCCGTCGTCGAGCACGTCCGGCAGTTCGCCGCCGAAGACGGCGACCGAGCTGGTGAAGACGAAGCGCGGCGGCTTGGCCTGCTTGCGGCTGGCATCGAGCAGCCCGCGCGTGCCGTCGAGGTTGACCTTGTAGCCGAGTTCAAAATCGGCTTCGGCACCGCCGCTGACCACCGAAGCGAGGTGGAAGACGGCGGATGTGTCGCCACCGAGCGCGCTTTCGACACAGGCG
Organism: Propionivibrio sp.; assembly: GCA_003249625.1. Next base: position 3,785 of record QKII01000301.1, read on the forward strand.
ATATCGTTCAGGTCGCCCTTGACGCACTTCAGGCGCGCATCGACGTTCTCCGGGAACGCCATGTCGAACAGGGTGATCTGCGAAATCGGCTCCTGCTGGCCCTCGGCGTTCGACAGCGTGCCCTTGTTGAGCAACGCCAGCGCCAGACGGTACCCGATGAAGCCGCCACCGCCGGTAATCAGTACTTTCATGTGCATCCCTCGAAAAAGTTGTTGTTTACGATCAAAGTGCGCCACTCCTTAGGCGCCCAACCGGGGAATCCTAGCAACAGCGAATGTTTCCGTAAATTGAAAAGATTAGAATCATCGGTTCCATAATTTCACCTATCGTCCATGCCCAGCCCCGCCCCTCCTTTGCTGCTCAACCGCATCCGCATGCGCCAGGTGTTGCTGATGCTGGCTATCCACGAACATCGGACGCTGCACACTGCCGCACAGCATCTCGGAATGACCGCATCCGCGGCCAGCAAGATGCTGCACGAACTCGAAGAAGCAATTGGCCAGACGCTGTTCGACCGCGAGGGTCGCGGCCTCAAGCTCAACCCGGCCGGGCTGGCGGTGATGAACGCCTGCCGCAGCCTGCGCAGCACGATGAGCGGGCTGGGCCAGGAGTTGAACAAGCTGCGACTCGGTAGTGCGGAAAAGATTTTTATCGGCAGCATCATGGTTGCCCTCCCCGATTACCTGAGCGACGCCCTGCTCGAGACGAAAAAGAGCTACCCGCTCCTCTCGCTCGAAGTCGTCATCGACACAAGCGACCGGCTGATCGAACTGCTGCGCGACGGCACACTCGACATTGTTATTGGCCGGCTGCCAAAGGACGCCGGCCCGCTCGCCCAGGAATGCCTTTTCCGGCCGATCGGCGAGGAGGAGGTATCGATCATCGCCGCGCCCGATCACCCGCTGGTCGAGTCGGCACGCAATGCGCCGCTGCCGTTCCATGCGTTGCTTGCCTACCCATGGATCCTGCAACCGCAGGGGAGCCCGTCGCGCGAAGTCATCGAACAGGAATTCGTCAGCCACCACGCTGCGTTGCCGGCCGGATTCATCGAAACCTCGTCGCTGCTTGTCACATCGACGTTGCTACGCCGCGGCGACATGCTCGCAGTTGCTCCTCGCTCAATCGCCGCGCAATACGAGGACAACGGCTCTCTGGCGATCATCCCCTACCACTTCACCCACACGCTTTCGCCTTGGGGCAGCATCGTTTATCGCGATCGGCACACGACTGCCGCGCAGGACAAGTTGCTCGCTCTGCTGCATTCCGGAGTAAACACGCCATGAGCACACTGCCCCAACTGCATGCCGACATCGACATCCGCGTGCAGAACATCCGCGACGGCGCCACAGAGTGGCCCTGCGCCAAAGGCTGCGACCGCTGCTGTCGCCAGTTGGCTGACATCCCAACACTCACACGCGCCGAGTGGGAACTGCTGCACGAAGGACTGGCCGCCTTGCCAGCCACGCTGCGTGACGAAGTCGGGCAACGCGTCGCCGCACTCGCCTGTTCGACCGAACGTCCGATCACCTGCCCTTTTCTCGACCAATCGACAGGCGCTTGTCCGGTCTACGCCTACCGTCCGGTCGCCTGCCGTACCTATGGCTTCTACGTGCAGCGCGATCGCGGTCTTTATTGCAGCGAAATCGACTCCCGCGTCGCGTCCGGCGATCTGGCCCTCGTGGTTTGGGGCAATCACGACGTCGTCGACCGCCGCCTCGCCGCGCTGGGCGAAGCTCGCCCGCTGACAGAGTGGTTCAATGAAGCCGGAACGGGGCAACCTCGGGGGGATTGAACGCCGTTCTGGCTTTTTGGTCAGACAGATGCTTGATTGAGACAATCCGCCCAACCCGCGATAACAACAACCGATGAACAGCGAACTCCCACCACCGACAGACAGCACCGACACCGACCCCGTCTCGGAACGCATCCGCGCCCGCATCCAGCGCGCCGGCCAGCGTTTTCATGCCAACGACAACATTGCCGCTTTCGTCGAACCCGGCGAACTCGAAGCCCTGCTCGACGAGGTCGAGGGCAAGATGAAAGGCGTGCTGGAAAGCCTGGTCATCGATACTGACAGCGACCATAACACCCAGGACACCGCCCGCCGCGTCGCCAAGATGTACCTGACCGAAGTCTTTCGCGGCCGGTACCTGCCAGCGCCACCGGTCACCGAGTTCCCCAACGTCGAGCGGCTCAACGAACTGATGATCGTCGGCCCGATCACCGTGCGCAGCGCCTGCAGCCACCACTTCTGCCCGATCATGGGTCGCCTGTGGATCGGCCTGATGCCCAACGAGCACTCCAACCTGATCGGTCTGTCGAAATACTCGCGCCTCGCCGAATGGGTGATGAGCCGGCCGCAGATCCAGGAAGAGGCGATCACCCAGATGGCCGAACTGCTGATGCGCAAGGTCAGTCCCGACGGTCTCGCCGTTGTCATGGAGGCCGATCACTTCTGCATGCACTGGCGTGGCGTAAAGGATGCCGAGACCAAGATGGTCAACAGCGTGATGCGTGGCGTTTTCCTCAAGGACGCCGCACTGCGCCGCGAATTTCTTTCCCTCATCAACCTGAAAGCCTGAGGCCACGATGCTCGTCCGATTGCTCTACGCCAGCCGCCCCGTCGCCCCGCTGACCACCGCCGTGGTCGATGCGATCCTCGCCCAGTCGCGTGCGCACAATCCCAAGCTCGGCATCACCGGCATCCTCTGCTACAGCCACGACCTGTTCCTGCAGGTTCTCGAGGGCAGCCGCGACGCCGTCTGCGAGATGTACAACACCATCGTCCGCGACGACCGCCATACCCACGTGCGCATCCTCAGTTATGAAGAAATCACCGAGCGCCGCTTCGGCAACTGGACGATGGGGCACGTGGATGTCACCACGATCAATCCATCCCTGTTGCTCAAGTACGCTGAGTTGCCGGTGCTCAACCCGTTCAACTGCACGGGCCAGGCCTCGATGGCGCTGCTCGACGAATTGCTGGCAACTGCAGCGGTAATCGGACGCAGCGCCTAAGAATCAGAAGAGCAGCTCTCTTCGCACCAAGCGACCCGCCCGTTCCCTGATTCAGCGAGGCGGGCAACCAATTCACCCGCAACATCCTCGGGCAGACTAAAGTCAAACTCGACGAGGGCACCGTGATTCACCGCGTTCAGCGTTACTCCTGCGCGTTCGAGTTCCCTTCGAAGCAGCCCTTCGAGCGCATATGGCACCTCGCAGCGCAAGTTCCTTTTGCGCACGATCGGCACTTTCTGCGCGGTCAGCAGCGCCTGTGCCACGCTGTCCGTATACGCCCGCACCAGACCACCGGCCCCAAGCTTGACCCCACCGAAGTAGCGCACCACCGTGGCCAGAACGCCGTCCAGATCCTGATGCCGCAGCACCTCCAGCATCGGTCGCCCAGCCGTGCCGCCCGGCTCTCCATCATCAACCGCCGCCGACTGTCCGCCGGCCAGCAAGGCCCAGCAGACATGCGCCGCACCGGGATGCTGCGCGCGCAGCTCAGCCACGACCCTCTGGGCCTCGGCCCGATCGCTCGCCGGCTGCACGCAGCCGATGAAGCGGCTCTTCTTGATCATCAATTCGCTGGTAACCGGGACGGCGAGAGTTTGAGGCATATCAGGCACGCGGTTTAGATTTGTCGGCCAAAAAAGATACGCGGCCTGTCGAGGGAAGACGCGTCGTCTGGAGACTGCGATGGGCGAAAAATTACACAGGATGCGACCATTACAGTACTGCTAAGATACGATCCGTTAATCACGAAATTGCGAATAGTCGACCACGTTTTCTAATAAAACAAACAATTCATGCTCGAGCATTCGACCATTAGGTGATCGAGGTGCATTGATCCTTCCGTACAACCATCCAATGCATATCTCGGCACAAAGTTCAGTCAGGAAAGAGATTTTCCGAAGCAGCATGATCTTTTCATGCTCCATTCTGGTTGTATTCAGTCTTTTTTTCTCAAACGTCCTTTACCGCTCGGGGATTTCGAAAGCCAACGATATTATCAAGCAGAGGAATATCGCCGTTAATTACTTCATCGATGGCTATTTTTCCAAAGTAAATAACACTATTGAGGTTCTGGCAGACAACAAGGATGTTCAGAATCTCCCTTGGCTTGAACTGGCGGGCCGAGAGCGAGTCTTGAGCCTGTTCAGATCCTTCACGAAAGCCAACCCCAATCTCACGTATATCTATTCAGGATATGAAACGAAGGATCTGATAATCAACGATTACGATACCCCGGACGGATTCGATTCGACAAAGCGTCCATGGTATCAAGCGGCGATGGCGGTGAAGCCAAAACTATTGACTGGCCTTCCCTATCAGGACATAAAAGACAAAACATGGCTATTTGCAACAGGTAAGGCCTTGCTCAGTGACGAACATGGCTACTCCGGCGTCGTGTCGAGCGACAGTTCCGTGCAAAAGGTCGCTGACATGCTCAATCAACGGGGTGATGTATATAGATCATCCTACAGCTTTGTGACGAAACTCGACGGCGAAATCATTCTCCACCACAACGGTGATTACCTTCAAAAACACATATCGGAAATTACAGGCACTCGCCTGCCCCTAAAGGAAGAGGGGGGTAGTTTGGCCCTTACTCTGGACGGCAAACACAAAATGGCCTATTACAGCCGTTCCAAGGAAACAGACTGGCTGATCTTCACCGTCGTTGATAAAGCTGAAATCACTGCACCTGTTATTTGGCAAATATTGTTTTGTACCGTACTGACAGGGCTGATTGCCGTTCTGCTCGGTCTCGCCCAAAGTTCGTTGCTGAGTCGGCGATTTTCAACTCCGCTGCTTGAACTTCGAGAGAAGGTCAAATCCATCATTCGTGGAGATCCAGAGAAAGATTCAGACTACAGCTATCCGAGAAATGAAATTGGGATCATTGCCAGCGAAGTGGAACAGCTGGCCGCTCACGAATTCTATGCACGATCCAAGCTGCTCGAGGATGCGAATAGACTCCTCGCAGAAAAGAACCGGGAGCTGGAAAGGCTGTACATCACTGACTGGCTTACCGGGCTGTACAACCGTCACAAGATGGACACCGATCTCCAACATGAGCTCCAGCGCTCGGTGCGGTACAACAGTGTTTTTTCGGTCATTTTGTTCGACATAGACTGGTTTAAGCAAATCAACGACACCCATGGCCACCCGGCTGGAGATTCCGTGCTTCGGGAACTCGCGCAATTGCTGAGAGCTAATTTGCGCGTCACGGAAATCCCGTGTCGATGGGGCGGGGAGGAGTTTCTCATTTTGTGTCCCGAGACACGCCAGAAAGAAGCCAAGGCGCTTGGTATCAGACTCTGTTCATTAGTCGAAAACCATCGCTTCACCGTGGATGCACGCGTTACGATCAGCGTCGGTGTTACGGAGTTCACGGGCACTGAAAAAATCAATGAGTTGATCACGCGTGTGGATGAAAACCTGTACGCTGCCAAGCATAATGGCAGAAACACTGTCATAGCGCGTTGAATACGGGCAACGAGGTCCGATCACCAGGCACCGCCGCCGTATCAGTGGCAGCGATCAGGCCGTGAGGATTCAATCTTCCAGTCGCGCCCAAGAATGGAAGGATCATGCGCTTATGCCAAAGAGCCACCAGGAATACGAGAGAAATGACATTCCGATGCGACGGGATAGTCCTCGCGAAAACCTGCCAAGGAGCACCGCCATGCGACAACCCTACGCCACCGTGCCTGCCTATATCACCAAGGACGGTTCAACGATCCGCGAACTGATGCACCCGGCGGTTCACAAAAACGCACAACAGAGCCTCGCCGAAGCCACCGTCCCTGCCGGCACACGCACCCTGATGCACCGTCACCAGCGAAGCGAGGAGATCTACCACGTCACTTCCGGACGCGGCCTGATGACGCTCGGAAGGGAGCGTTTCGACATCGTGACGGGGGATACCATCTGCATTGCCCCGGGCGTCGCCCACTGTGTCGAGGCCTCCGGAAGCGAGGCGTTAACCATCCTGTGCTGCTGTTCCCCTCCCTATGCTCACGACGATACCGAATTGATCAACCCAGCCGATGAACAATGACAGCGCACGGAAGAATCACAGTTGGTTACACATCGACCCAGCAAGACCCACAGACGAGCCAGAAGCACAGGCCTAGAATTCAGTCATTGCTTCAGCGCCCCCGCTGACAATGTTTGACCCTCCCTGACCCATCGCAACGATGGGACTTTCAATCCCGTGCCACACCGGCGCGGGATTTTTTTTGGCAGATTATCTCAGTCCTCATCGCCGGGAACGTCAACCGGCCGGCGCCTGCTCGTTCTGGGCATTGTCGCTCGCTGACTTGCGCAACAGTTCAATGATCATCGCCGCCGTCTGCTCGATCGAACGATTGCTGACGTCGATGATCGGCCAGCCGCAGCGCACGAACAGACGCTTGGCCTCGATGATTTCCTTGCGCAGGAGATCCTGATCGGCGTAGGTCGTATTTTCCTCGTCATTGAGGCTCTTCAAGCGAGCCGTTCGAATCAGGGCGAGCCGTGCCGGGTTGATCGTCAGGCCGACGACCAGCGGCCCTTTCAGTCGCAACAGGCCAGCCGGCGGCTGCGCGCCGGGGACCAGCGGCACGTTGGCCGCCTTGACGCCGCGCGATGCGAGATACATGCACGTGGGCGTCTTGGTCGAACGAGAAACACCGACGACGACGACATCGGCCGTCTCGAGATCATTCCCGCCGATACCATCATCATGAGCCAGTGTGTACTTCATTGCCTCGATGCGCCGGTAATAGTCTTCGTCGAACGCATCGCCGGAGCTGGTGAAGTACTTGACCGGCGCATCGGAAAACTTTGCCAGCCGGCCAATCAAGGGCTCCAACGCAAATTGGAAAGGAATGTGCAACTGACGGCACCCTTCTTCCAGCGCCTCGCGCACATCGCCGTGGCTGATGCTGTGAATGACGAATCCGGGCGAGGTCTCAAGCTCCGTCAGGATCTGCGGCAACTGGTCCATGCGGCGTACCATCTTCCAGAGCCGTCGCTTGACCTCGACGCCTTCCAGTTGCGTCACTGCATTGCGCGCGAGCATTTCGACCAACTCGCCCGAGGCATGCGAGATAAGGTTTATGTTTATCTTCTTCTTCAAGGCGCTGGCCTCCTTTCGCCCTGCCGCTCACTCGTTCAGCGGTGATAGCCACCGTCGAGACGCATCACGCAGCCGTTGATCATGACATTGTGCATCACGTGAATCGCCAGCATGGCGAACTCGGCGGGGTCGCCAAAGCGGTGGGGGAACGGGATCTGCCGAGCCAGCCGGGAATCGAGGTTCTTCTCGATGTCGAACAGCGTCTGGGTTCCGAACAGTCCCGGCGCAATCCCGACGACGCGGATACCCTGCGGCCCCAGTTCGCGCGCGGCAGGAAGAATCATGCTGACCACGCCGCCTTTCGACGCGGCATAGGCCGCCTCGCCGATCTGGCCTTCATACGCCGAGACGGAGGCGGTCAGCAGGATGACCCCGCGCTCGCCGTTCGCCGTTGGCGACAGGGCCGCCATTTCCGCTGCCGCCAGCCGCAGCATGTTGTAGGTGGAAATCAGGTTGGTATCGACCAGCTTGCGGAAGTCCCCCAAGCGCATCGGTCCGTTGTCACCGACGATCGGCTCGAAATGACCGCGGCCGACACAATGCACCAGCACGCGGGTCGCCCCATGCTTTTCCCGCGCCAGGGCAATCGCCTGCTCCGACGCCTCGGCGTCCGTAACGTCGCACGGGATGGCAAACGCCCCGATCTCGTCGGCGATTTTCTGGACACCGTCCGCATCGATGTCGATAAGGCTGACCTTGGCTCCCGCGTCCACCAGGTGGCGCGCCGTTTCCGCCCCCAACCCCGAGGCGGCGCCCGTCACCACGGCCGGACAACCCCACAAGTCCATTCTGATTCTCCCAATCGTTGCAAAGCGCTGCTTCCGCGCGAGGGGCTATTATCTGGACATGCGCAGACGCATGCAAACTTTAATCGGGATCTGTTACGCGACACACCATGATCCGAAGCAGGGCTACCGCTGGCTAAAACTTGAGGCTCCTTGCAACCTCCGGGCTCGGACAAAAGAGAGCTCCGACCAGCAGCAAGTGGTCAGGCACGCCGTTTTCCGGCCAAGGCACCCGCTGCCCGGCCAGCCCCTCGGCCAGTCCTGTCACATCAAAGCCGATCGCCTCGAGGGAATAGCGCAACCGCGACGGAACGCAGCAGGCGATTCCACGGGGACGCGTACACGCGGAGCAACCGTCGCAGTGACCAGCCACCAGGGCAATGGCTTCGCCGCACTCCTTTTCGCGTAGCGTCTCGCAAAGAATCTTTCGTCCTGAGAGAAAAAGATCGACAAGTCCCTCCTTTGTTGCCCCCGGATCCACCGGCATCTTGAACGTCACCAGCACAGCGTGGCTCCACTCTCCAAGTTGCGCCAGCGGAGGCTCGGCAAAGGGCGGGCAGGACCAGAACATTCCGTATTTCTCGCAAGCCTGACAGTACGACTGAATGCGCTCCCGGTCGTAATAACGCATCATCTCCGCCCGACTGACGAGCACGGTCTGAAAAGATTGCTGCATGCTATGAAATACGCTTTGTCTCATCATCAGGACACGCCTCGATGGTTGATGTGAATCACAGCAACCATACCGCGTACCGCAAGGCAAGCGGCGGTTTGACGTCGAAAAAACCTGCGCGAACGCCGCATTTCCGGCCGGAAAAGTCAAGCTTTCTACCGAGATTGTCCGGCGATGCGTTGGAGGTTCAGTGCAGGAAACAGCAAAGCCGGCGCCCGGCACGAGTTGTTTCCGACGACAGCCGAACCAGAGTTAGCCTTTGTATCGGCCGATACGCCGAGGAAGATGCCGTATCGAGGTTCCCTTCACTTCGAACAAAAAGACAATGTGGCTTCCACCATTTTTCGAAGATGTGGCTGCACGCGCTCGGCAAGCTCGGGTCGATAATCGAAGGGGTACTCCTCCTGCATGTACGTGCTCTGCGCCATCTCCAGCTGGAGCGCATGAACGTTTCGCGCCGGTTGGCCGTAATGGCGCGTGATGTAGCCACCGGTGAAACGTCCGTTAACCACTGCCGTATAGCCGTCCGTTGCCGCTTCCGTTGCGCGTCCTGAAACCGCATCCTGCATGGCCCGTGCGCAACTGGCCCCCTGCGCGGTCCCGATATTGAAATCGGGCAGCTTGCCCGTAAAGAAACGCGGCAGCACCGAACGGATGGAGTGCGCGTCCCACAACACGGCAACACCATGAACAGCCCTCAAACGTTCCAACTCGTCCGCGAGCTTGTCGTGGTACGGTTGCCATACGGCGCCACGGCGCTGTTCAATCTCTTCTGCATTCGGCTCGGCGCCTGCAAGGTAGAGCGGAGCATCGTCGAAATCATCGACCGGACACAGGCCGGTTACGCTCTGCCCCGGATACAGACTGGCCCCGTCAGGTGGCCTGTTGAGGTCCACAACATATCGCGAGTGCGTCGCAACCAGCACTGAAGCACCGATTTCCTGCGCAAAGGCATACAGTCGTGGCAGATGCCAGTCCGTATCGGGAATCCGTCGCGCTTCGGGCGTCAGGCGCTCGGCCAGCGCCGGCGGAAGATAAGTCCCGACGTGGGGCATTGAAATCAACAACGGGCAACGACCTGCCTGAAAAGTATAGGCGGGTTGGTCTGTAACAGGCTGGGACATTAAAAGTTCCTCAAAGAATGGGTGGCTCACGAGCCGATCAGGGCGGTACGTACGGCCACGAATGCGGCTGCTGCCTCGTCGTACAAAGTGTGACGATGCCGGGCAACGCGACGACATCCGGCCGTCCAGACCTCGATGATGGCAGACGTGCGGTGGCTGGCAAAGACGTGCGCTGACAACATGTCGGACGCCGACAGTCCCCGCAGCGCCACATGTTCGGGATCAAGAACAACGAAGTCTGCCTGCTGTCCTACGGCCAGGCCGCCCACGGGCCGTCCCGTCGCCTGTGCACCTCCGGCGACGGCCTCGAGCAGCAAGGCGGTGGCAACATCGGGACGTTCGGCCGAGGTGACGACATTGCGCCGGCGCGTCGCCAGGCGCTGGGAGTACTCCAGTTGCATCAGTTCTTCCGCGGCATTGACGATCGCATGGCTGTCGGAGCCGACGCCCCAGATTCCGCCGTGGCTGCGCCAGTCCACCAGCGCAAAGATACCGTCGCCCAGGTTGGCTTCGGTGCTCGGGCAAATACCTGCCACAGCCCCCGTCAACGCCGCCGCAGCCGTTTCCTCCGGCGTCATGTGCGTGGCATGAACCAGGCACCAGCGATGATCAAGTGAAAACCGGGACAACAGCCACTCGACCGGACGCTGACCACTCCAGGCAACACAGTCGTCGACTTCCTTCGTCTGCTCGGCAATATGGATGTGGATCGGCGCAGCCGGGTCGCATCTCGTCAACTCGTCTACCGCCTCGCGCAGGGCTTCTGGCGGAACGGCACGCAACGAGTGCGGAGCCAGTCCGATCCGCGCCCTCTGCGCTTCGGCCTGCGGACGCAGTGTCTCCATCATGCGAAGGATTTCCTCGGTCGAGGAGATGAAGCGACGCTGTCCCGTCGATGGTGGCAAACCACCGAATCCGCTGCTCTGGTAAAGCACCGGCAGCAGTGTAATCCCCATTCCCGTCTTCTTCGCCGCCCGCAGCAAGGCGTCGGCCAGCACGGTCAATGGCGCATAGCGCTGCCCGTCCGGCTGGTGATGCAGATAGTGGAATTCGCAGACGGAGGTATAACCGCTGGCGAGCATCTCGGAATATAGCCAGGTCGCAATGGTCTCAAGCTGTTCCGCATCGATTCGCGACGCAAAACGGTACATCATTTCGCGCCACGTCCAGAAGCTGTCGCCGCCCTGTTCCGGCTGGCCCGACCGGCATTCCGTCAGTCCTGCGAAGCCACGCTGAAAAGCGTGCGAGTGCAGGTTGGGCAGCCCCGGAACCACCAGCCCGGCCATCACGCCTATCCCCGGCTCTGGCGGTACCCCGGTCGATACTTCCGACAGGATGCCAGCCTCGTCCCATTGCAACAGGACGCCACTCGCCCAACCTCCCGGCAACAACGCATCGGCACACCAGATCGCATGCGACGCCGCAGTCATTGCAGCCTCCTCACGCTTGCCTCCTTCGCACATTGACCGATCTCGCAAGCACTTCCCCGAGCCTGCGCTCCACCGTCGATCACGACCGTCGCTATATGCATTCCGCTTCCGAAACCTGGCGCGTACACCACTATCACCCCCGCTCCAGAACAGCATGCAGGAAACTGCGGGTTCGTGCCTGTCGCGGTGCGGTAAAAACCGTCTGCGGCGGACCCGACTCGACAATCCCGCCGCCGTCCATGACAACCACCTCGTCGGCCACCTCTTGGGCAAAAGACATCTCGTGGGTCACCACGATCATGGTCATGCCCTCGCTGGCCAGCAGCTTCATGACCTGCAGGACCTCGCCCACCAGTTCCGGATCCAGCGCCGACGTCGGTTCGTCGAAGAGCATGACGCGCGGTCGCATGGCCAGTGCACGGGCGATTGCCACCCGCTGCTTCTGCCCCCCCGAAAGGCTGGCCGGCATCGCCTTGGCCTTCTCTTCCAGACCGACCTTCCTGAGCAGTTCGTAGGCTTCCGACTCTGCCTCGTCACGCGACAGGTTGCGTAACTTGCGCGGTCCGATCGATATGTTGTGCAACACGTTCAGGTGGCCGAACAGATTGAACGATTGAAAAACCATCCCAACATCCTTGCGCAGGGCATTGAGCTGGTTGTCCGGAAGCATCACTCCGTTGTCCACCAGACGATGCGAACAGATTTCGATCGTTCCTCCCTGCGGCTGTTCCAGACCATTGCAGCAACGCAGAAAGGTGCTTTTGCCTGAGCCGCTCGGTCCGATAACAACCACCACCTGCGACGGCATGACATCGAGATCGATTTCCCGCAAAACAACATGGTCGCCAAAAGATTTGGTCAGTCCGCGCACTCTGACGATCGGCTCGACAGCCGCGGCACCCGGTTGAGCCAGTCGTGTCATTGCACCATCCCCCCGGCCCGCAAGCGTTGTTCGATAGTCCGCAGAATCAGGGTGGTCAGCCCCGTCAGTACGAAGTAGATGGCAGCGATCACCAGATAGACTTCCAGCGAGCGATAGGAAGTGCTGATGATTTTCTGCCCTTCGTGCATCACGTCCTGAATGGTCAGCAAGGATACCAAGGCAGAATTCTTGATCAGGGCAATGAACTCGTTGCCCAGCGGAGGAATCATGCGAACGAACGCCTGCGGCAGGATGATCTCCCACATGGCCATCGCCGACGACATGCCGATCGAACGCGCCGCCTCATGCTGCCCGCGGTCGACGGACTGGATTGCACCCCGGACGATTTCCGAGACATAGGCCCCCGAGTAAATGCCCATGCCGATCGTGCCGCACAAAAACGCCGGCAGCAGGATGCCGAAATGGGGAAGTCCAAAAAACAGGATGAACAATTGAACAAGAAGCGGCGTACCGCGGATCACGGCGACATATGCACTGCAGAAACCGTAGACAAAGCGGCGACGTGGATTCAGCCTTCCCATGCCAACCAGAAGGCCGAGCACGCTCCCCAGGACCAGGGCGCACGCAGTCACCTCAACGGTAACCAGCGCGCCCTGCATCAAGTGGGCCCAGTTTTCCCAGGCCGGCGAGAAATCGAAGTCCATGGGTAAGTTGGATCAGGAAGCGTTGCTGAACCACTTCTTGACGATGGCATCGTAGGTGCCGTTCGCCTTCAGCTTGCCTAGCGCCTCGTTGAGCGCCTTTGTTACCTCCGGAAGGTCCTTGCGGACAGCCATGCCGTAGGCTTCGGTGGTCAACTGTGTCGGGATGACGCTCAACGTTCCGCGCGTACGGGCATACTGATACGCGGCTGGCTTGCCGGTCACCGCTGCGTCAGCACGGCCGACCTCGACCAGGTTGAACATCTGGTCGTTCTTTTCGACCTCGACGAGTTGCGCAGCCGGGAAATTATCCCGCAGGAACTTCACGGACTTGGTTCCAACCTGAACGGTCACCTTCTTGTCCTTGAGGTCCTCCGGCGACTTGATGGCCGTGTTGCCGTTCTTGACCATCATCACCAAGCCACCCGCGTAATAGGAGTCGCCAAAATCAACGACCTTTGCCCGCTCTTCCGTGATGTAGATCGCCGACACCGCCATATCGAAACGCTTCGACACGAGACCGGGAATCAGGCCCTTGAAGTCGATCTGCGTCCATTCAACGGTTTTGCCCATGGTTTTTGCCAACGCTTCGACCAGTTCGATATCGAACCCGGTCATCTTGCCGTTCTCCACAAATTCCATCGGCGGGAAAGTCGCATCGGTGGCCACGCGCAGAACCGACGATTCAGCGTGGGCAATGCCCGCCAGTGACAACGCCGGAACACTCAACAAGGCGGCCAGCAACTTACGACGACTGATTTTCATGACAAGCTCCTTTGATTTACAGGTGAGACAGAAAACCGCCTTTCGGCGAGTGGAAACGAGGTTTGATTCAGCCGGACTGAAACCTCCTGGAAACCCGTGTTGCGGCAATGACGGTCAGTTGGATCAATTGCTGTTCCCGATCCTTCGCACGCGACACCGGCGCCATCAAGGTCAACGCCCCCATGGCTCGTCGTCGCTTTCCGAAGATCGGCGCACTGACGCCCCACACGCCGTTATCGACCTCTCCGGTACTGCACGCATATCCTGCAGAACGGATCGCCTCAAGATCATCCAGGGTGGGAACTTGCTGACACGAATCGGGATCACCCGCCCATTTTTGGGACCACGCAAGACGTTGTGCACGCGATTGGTGCGCCAACAGACACTTGGCGGAAGCGCCGCGACTCAACAAAACACTGCGTCCCTTTTCAAAGGAACACCGGAGCGCCTGCGAGCTCTCGATCATTTCGAGGCACACTACGCGATCATTAACTGCAACCACCAAGCCGACGCTTTCACCCGACTGGGCGGTTAGCCACTCCATTTCTGCACGCGCCATGCTCACCAGGGGGGAGGCCGCATCGAACCCCTGTCCAAGCTGAACCCCAACCGGCCCAGGCGCATACGTCTCACCGTTATCCTGAACGAATCCCCACTGTTTGAGATGCGCGAGTTGCCGGTAGATCGTGCTGCGTGCCAGTCCGGTCGATTGAATGAGTTCGTTTGCCGTCATCGGACGTTGGCTTTGTGCCAGCGTTGACAACACGAGCAGCAACCGGCCGGAAGGTGTTTGCGAAGGAGGGCTGACTTGTTTCATGCACTCTACCTAGCAAGCAGCACGCCGGTCATCGCACAAAATTCCCATTAAATGGGACTTTCTGTTTTTTTCTTGCGAAGGGACGGCTGACACTAGTCGTGCGCCGAGGAAGCTTGCCATTGCCAACTTAGCCGCCACACGCTGGCGGAGGGGCTACGACTTCAGTATTCGATCGCGTGTTGGCGAGCTACAACTGGAAGCGTCTGCCGTTTGAGGAAAATTCATCCGGAACCGCTCGGAAAGGGTCTCTGCAAGAGCGCGCAGAGGTTTCGTGTAGCCCGACTGGCGCCTTAATTTTCAGCGCTGATTTTGGTCCGGGAGCCTCTCCAACAAAGCGCACACGATGGCGAATGGTTCTTCGCAAAGACTTGGAACAGATTCTCAGGGCTCATCTCGCGACAGAACTGCTCTGCCCAGTATTCCCAGTCAGCGGTACTGATATGCTGTTTCCGACGGGATGACTGCATTCATTTCGCGAAGCGCCGCTCAAGGTCAGAGGACTCAGTTCGAAAACGGCAATTCTCCAGCCCCGGCATCGTCCCTCATCGATCCACAGAATGGATTGTGACGGCCAGCAAAGCGGCCGCATCAAGCTCGATCTGAAGTTGCCATTCCAACGACTCGTCATGCCACCACAGACCTTGTGCAGAGCCCAGCAAATGCCGCCTCCCGGAACATTCTTCCAGCATGACCCCGCCGCCACAGGCCAAAAGCACCCCCCCATCTGCGCGTGGAAGGTTCTGTGAAGCCTTCACGATCTGAACCTGGGCGCGACAGCGGCTGCGCCGGGTCATCACGTTGAAGTCTTCGCAATCGGCGCCGAGCAGGCTGCACTGGAGTGACACCTCGCCCGGGAATGCCCAAGGCGTCAACACGTGGTCCAGGCGGTGATCGAGGCACCCGTCGTCGCTAAATAGTCGTACTCCGGCCCCCTCCAGAAGCGTAATCACCCGATCTACGCCTGTAAAGCTGGAAAACGGTCCGTCGATACCAATCCGCGCAATACTGACACGCCAGTCGAAATGCTCCAGGTCCGCGCCGGCGGGTACACACGCGATTTCGCGCGTAACACCGCCCCCATTTTTCCAAAGCATCGTCGGCAGTTCGGCACGATCAAAGCAGTGCAGAGGCATGTCTGTTCTCCGATTGACCCATCAGTCAGTAGGTACGTAGATGTAAAGCATCTGAGTGACCCGCACTCCCGAACCCGGC
>QKII01000304.1 GCA_003249625.1 Propionivibrio sp.
GCCAGGTCGGCGGTCGAGGCGGCGGTGACCATGTTGCGCGTGTACTGCTCGTGCCCCGGCGCGTCGGCGATGATGTACTTACGGGTACCGGTGGTGAAGTAGCGGTAGGCAACGTCGATGGTGATGCCCTGTTCGCGTTCGGCCTGAAGGCCATCGGTGAGCAGCGAGAGGTCGATGGCCTCCATGCCGCGCTTTTTCGAGGTGCGCTCGATGGCGTGCAGGGTGTCGACGAGGATCGTTTTGGTGTCGTAGAGCAGTCGGCCGATCAGCGTGCTCTTGCCATCGTCGACGCTGCCACAGGTGAGGAAGCGCAACAGGCCGTGGTCGGTGAGGGGCGGGAGTTTTTCGGGTGCGTTCATTTCGGGTCCGATCTCAAAAATCCTAGAAATAGCCTTCCTTCTTGCGTTGCTCCATCGATGCTTCCGAGGTCTGGTCGTCGAGACGCGTGGCGCCGCGTTCGGTGATCGTCGTTTCGGCAGTTTCGGCGATAATTTTGGCAACGGTATCAGCGTCCGATTCGACCGGTGCTGTGCAGGTGATGTCGCCGACCGTGCGGAAA
This sequence comes from Propionivibrio sp., assembly GCA_003249625.1. The sequence goes on from QKII01000304.1 coordinate 560, forward strand.
CGTACCTTGAGGTGTTCTACCTTGTCGTCGGGCCGGGCCGGTGTGATGTCGGTGACCGGCAACAGTCCGCCGGCCTTGCGCACCACCGGCCGGGTGTGCGCGTAGTAGATCGACGGCAGTTCGAGGTTTTCGCGCTCGATGTATTGCCAGACATCGAACTCGGTCCAGTTCGAGATCGGGAAGACGCGGATGTTCTCGCCCTTGAAGGCGCGGGCGTTGTACAGATCCCACAACTCGGGACGCTGGTTTTTCGGGTCCCATTGGCCGAATTCGTCGCGGAACGAGAAGATGCGTTCCTTGGCGCGAGCCTTTTCCTCGTCGCGTCGTGCTCCTCCGATACAGGCGTCGAAACCGAATTCTTCGATCGCTTCGAGCAACGTCACCGACTGGTGCTTGTTGCGCGATTCATCCGGCGACTTGAGGACGACGGTGCCGCGCTTCATCGAGTCTTCCACCGAGCGCACAATCAGCCGTTCGCCGAGTTCGGCGGCGCGTTTGTCGCGGTAATCGGTGACCTCCTTGTAGTTGTGGCCCGTGTCGATATGCATCAGCGGAAACGGGAACCTGCCGGGGCGGAAGGCCTTCTCGGCGATACGCAGCATGCAGATCGAGTCCTTGCCGCCCGAGAACAGCAATACCGGGTTGGCGCACTGGCCGGCGACCTCGCGCATGATGTGGATGGCCTCGGATTCGAGCCAGTCGAGGTGGGTCAGTGTTTGTTTCGTCAGTGTGGTCATGATTCGCTTCTCGGCACTCAGGGTTTCTTTACATGCAGTCCGCATTCTTTGCTTTCAGGCTGTTCCCACCACCATCGCCCGGCGCGAATGTCCTCGCCGACAGTGATGGCGCGCGTACACGGGGCGCAGCCGATGCTCGGGTAATGCTTGTCGTGCAGCGCGTTGTACGGGACGTTGTTGAGCTTGATGTAGGCCCAGACTTCCTTTTCTGTCCAGTCGGCGAGCGGGTTGAACTTCTCCAGGTCGTTGACTGCGTCGAATGCCTGTACCGGCAGGTCCTGCCGTGTGGCGGACTGCTGGGCGCGCATACCGGTGATCCAGGCCTTCTTGCCTGACAGCGCGCGTTGCAGCGGTTCGACCTTGCGTACATGGCAGCAGCCCTTGCGCAGTTCGACCGATTCGTAGAAAGCGTTGATCCCGTGTGTGCGCACGTAGGCTTCAACCAGTTCGTGGCGCGGGTAATACACAGTAAGTTTGAGGTCGTAATGCCTCTTGACCTCGGCGATTAAATCGCAGGTTTCGGGCGGCAGGCGGCCGGTGTCGAGCGAGAAGTTCTCGATGGCGAGCTTTTCCGTGCAGATCAGATCGGTGAGAACCATGTCCTCGGCGCCCAGACTGTTGGCCAGCGCCGCCGGCGAGTACTCGGCAGCGATTCTTTTCAGCAGCGTGACGGCTTGTTCCGTCTTGCGCGAGACGGCGTCGAGCAGCGCAGTATCGTCGAGATTGAGGATGTGGAGCGGGGGCATACGTTAACTCCTCATGCGGCTCGGCGGCGGAACAGCGGTTGCGGCTGGTCGACGGCAGCCTGGTAGGACTCCGAGAAGTCCTTGAGCCCGGCGAGCGCTGCCTCGATATCCTTGTCGGAACGCACAGCGTAGGCGTCGAAGCCGCAGCGTTTCAAGAAGTAGAGTTGGTCCTGCAGCACATCACCGATAGCACGCAGTTCGCCCGCGTAGCCGTAACGTTCGCGCAGCAGGCGGGCACTTGAGAAGCCGCGGCCGTCTGCGAACTTCGGGAAATTGATAGCGATGACCGCGAAATGCTTCAGATCGGCGGCAATGGTTTCCGGTCCTTCGTTGCTGTCGAGCCAGACACCGATCGGTTGGCCGTCCTTGCGCGTTTGCCAGATGGAGAGCGAAACAATCACGTTCTGTTCAGGCAAGGCAGCGGAATCCGGCGTTTCACCTTCGGCCAGCTTGATAATCGTCCACGCGTCGTCGACGATGCTTTCGTTCTTGATGATCCTGGTCATGGGTGGCTCCTTATTCGCTTGTGGCGGTTTTTTTGCGGTCGCGCCCCCGATAGGCGCGCTCCTTGAACGGTTCAATGCCGAGGCGTTGGAAGGTGTCGATGAAGCGTTCATCTTGCGTGCGCTGCTCCACATACACGGAGACCAGCGCCTCGACCACGTCCGGGACCTCTTCTGCCGAGAACGACGGGCCGATGACCTTGCCGATCATCGCGGCGTTGCCCTGCTGGCCGCCGACGGTAATCTGGTACCACTCCTCGTTGTTCTTATCGACGCCGAGAATGCCGATGTTGGCTACGTGGTGGTGACCACACGAGTTCATGCAGCCTGAGATGTTTAACGAGATTTCGCCGAGGTCATGCAGATAGTCGAGGTCGTCGAATTTTTCCTGAACGGCGAAGGCGATCGGCACAGAGCGCGCGTTCGCCAAGCCGCACAGGTCGCCGCCAGGGCAGCAGATCATGTCGGTCAGCAGACCGATATTTGCGGTGGCGAGGCCGTGCCGGCGGGCGATGCTCCAGACTTCGAACAGGTCGCGCTGGCGCACGTCGGAGAGAACCAGGTTCTGCTCGTGCGTGACACGCAGTTCGCCGAAGCTGAAGCGCTCGGCGAGATCGGCGACCACTTCCATCTGCGTGTCGGAAATGTCGCCGGGCGGACTACCCGGTGCCTTCAGCGACAGAGTCACGGCGGCGTAACCGGGCACGCGGTGCGGGTGCACGCTGCGTTTCGCCCACACGGCGAACGCCTTGTTCTCAGCTACGCTAGCGGCGAGCGCGGGGTCGTTTTCCGGCAGCGATTCGTAGGGCGGGGGCGCGAAGTGCGCTGCGATACGTTCGAACTCTGCATCCGTCAACGTCGCGGGGCTATCCTTGAGGTACGCCCACTCTTCTTCCACCTGGCGGGAAAACTCCTCAACGCCGAGGGCGTTGACCAGAATCTTGATGCGCGCCTTGTACAGGTTGTCGCGACGGCCGTAGCGGTTGAAAACACGGATCAGCGCGTCGAGGTACGTTAACAGATGTTTGCGCGGCAGGAAGTCGCGCACGACTTTGCCGATGACGGGAGTGCGTCCCATCCCGCCGCCGGCAAAGACGCGGATACCGATTTCGCCCGCATTGTTTCCATCCTCAGCACGTACCAGCTCCAGCCCGACGTCGTGCGTACGGATTACAGCTCGATCTTCGGCTGCCGCATTGACGGCGATCTTGAACTTGCGCGGCAGGAAGGCGAATTCCGGATGGAAGGTCGACCACTGGCGAAGAATCTCGCAGTACGGGCGTGGATCGGTCAGTTCGTCGGGAGCGACACCGGCGAACTTGTCGGTGGTGATGTTGCGGATACAGTTGCCGGACGTCTGGATGGCGTGCATTTCGACGGTCGCCAGTTCGCCGAGAATTTCCGGTGTTTCCTCGAATTTCGGCCAGTTGAGCTGCAGGTTCTGGCGCGTCGTGAAATGACCGTAGCTTCGGTCGTAGCGGCGCGAGATGTCGGCGAGCTTGCGAAGTTGATCCGCGGACAGCAGTCCGTAGGGAATGGCGATGCGCAGCATCGGCCCGTGCCGTTGGATGTACAGGCCGTTCTGCAGGCGCAAGGGTTTCAGTTCGTCGTCTGAAAGCGTACCGGCCAGGTTGCGGGCAATCTGGCTGCGATACTGAGCGACGCGCTCGTTGACGATTTGTCGGTCGATACTGTCGTAACGGTACATGGGGCGTGGTCCTTCTGGCTGGGCCATGAATGCGTGATCGATGCCGCATGGTAGTACGACTGACTTGATCAAAAAAGAATATTAAGTTAGATTGTTATTCCTAAACGTTATTAAACGGTTGCAATGAAACTCCAGCAATTGCGTTATCTCGTTGAAGTCGCCCGCTGCGGCCTCAATGTCTCCGAGGCGGCGGAAGTGCTTTATACGTCACAGCCGGGCGTGTCCAAGCAGGTCAAACTGTTGGAGGACGAACTCGGCGTCATCGTCTTCGAGCGCAGCGGAAAGCGCCTGACGGCGATTACCGAACCGGGCAAAAGGGTTCTCGACATTGCGGAGCGGATACTGCGCGAGGTCTCCAACATCAAGCGGGTCAGTGAGGAATACGCGGGCGGGGAAAACGGTAGTCTGGTCATTGCCACGACCCATACCCAGGCGCGTTACGCCTTGCCGACCGTGGTCAAGAAATTCGTCGAACGGCATCCCGAGGTGCGACTGTCGATGCATCAGGGCAGTCCGACGCAGATAGCGGAGTGGACGCTGAACGGCGAGGCGGATATTGCCATCGCCACCGAGGCGCTTGATCAATATCAGCAACTCGTCATGCTGCCGTGCTATCAGTGGGGGCACAGCGTCGTGGCACCGGACGGGCACCCGATCCTGTCCGAGGCGACGATCACGCTGGCTGCTTTGGCGCGTTGGCCACTGATCACTTATGATCCCGCTTTCGCCGGCCGATCGCGGATCAACAAGGCGTTCGAGCGGGCCGAGCTGACGCCGAACATTGTGCTGGCGGCGATCGATGCCGACGTGATCAAGACCTATGTCAGTCTCGGATTGGGGCTCGGGATCATCGCCAGCATGGCCTACGATCCCGTGCGCGACCAAGGCTTGCAGGCTCGCGACGTGTCGCAGCTGTTCGGTCTGAACACCACCCGTATCGGGCTGCGGCGGGGAACCTACCTGCGGCGCTTCGAATACGATTTCATTGAATTGTTTGCCTCGCACCTGTCGAAGAGAGCTGTCGACATGGCGATGGAAGGATCAGGAACTCATGATGTATATCAACTTTGACCCCTCCGGCGGACCTCAGCAAAGTCTGCTGGCCCGGATTGTCGGTGGCGTGGTCGGCGTGATTGTGCTGATTGGCGCGTTCATGTTTTCGGCCGTGGTTTTTGTCGCCGTGGCCGTTGTCGCCTTGGCACTCTGGGGATGGTTCTGGTGGAAAACCCGTGCGTTACGGCGCCAGATGCAGGAGCAGATGCGCGAACCGATGCGTGAGTCCATGCGGGGTTCGCCGTTTCGTACACCTGCCGATGAGTCCAATGTTATCGACGGCGAATCGGTTCGCGTTGACGACGAGCGCAATCGGATCGATCAGTGAGTCCTTACGCCGCGTTGGCGACAACGCGGTTCCGCCCGGACTGCTTGGCCCGATATAGCGCCGCATCCGCTGCGCGGATCAGCGCTTCGCCGTCGGTGTTCTTGCCGCCGGCCACCGCGACGCCGATGCTCAGAGTAACCGGGATTCGTTTGTCCTCACACTGGAAAGACGATGCCTCAACTTGGGCGCGGATCCGTTCGGCAATCTGCAGCGCTATTTTCAGCGGGGCATTGGTCAGGATTGCGGCGAACTCTTCGCCACCGTAGCGGAAGATCATGTCCTCGGCACGCGAGGCGCGTCGGAGGATCTCCGCTAGTTGCCCCAGTACAGCGTCGCCAGCCGCGTGGCCGTAGTTGTCGTTGATCTTCTTGAAGTGATCGATATCCAGCATCAGGCAGGCCAGCGGTGCGCCGCTCGATTGCGCGAAGACGAGTTCCGATGCCAGGAAGTCCATGCCGTTGCGCCGGTTGGGCAGTTGGGTCAACGGGTCCGTCAGGGCATCCTGCAACAGCCGCTTCTGGGCGGTGGCGAATGCGTCGGTCGAACGCATGATGCCTTGGCGTTCACGGTGAATCTGTTCACGCAGAATCAGCATTCGCACCGCTGTCGTCAGGTGTACACGTAGCGCCTGCTCATTGACCGGCTTGACCAGCACGTCGTCGGCACCGGCGGCAATGAGTTCCAGCGCTCGCTGCTCCTGATCCGGTGTGGCCAGGAATAGTGCATAGCTGTCCTCGCCATCGACATGCTGGCGGAGAGTGTGGCAGAACCGGGCGGGATCGAGTCCTCGCATCGACATGTCGGCGATAATGATCGGTGCCGGTCGTCGCAAAGCTTTGGCCACTCCGGCCGGTGTTTCCTCAACAAGCACCGGCTGATGCCCCATCGATTCGACCAGATGCATCAATGGTTTGAGTTCGTTCAAGGGAACGCCGATCAGTTGTGCGTTGAGGCATGGTGTACGGGAGCGGCGGTCTTCGCCAGCCGCGACAGTCCCCATTCGGCGTACCGGCGGTGTGGCTGCGAGGATTTCGGCAAACGGCGGCACATCGCGCGTGCGCACCTGCAATTTTGCACCCCATTCACGCCAGCCGGCAACGACCCGGTCGACCAGTTCGTTCAGCGTTTCGCCACCGATCCCCAATCTCGCCGCTCTTGCCAGCAGGCCGGGGAGCAGACTCCAGCGTGATTCTTCGTCGACCATGCAAATCTGCGCCAGCGCGCTGGCGAAGCTCAGCGACTGTGTCAGGATGTGGGCACGGGATCCGTCGGCGAACTCGGCGGCGTCCGGGTTCTCGAAGTGGAAGGCGGCCTGGATCAGAACCTCGGGCAGGCCCCACTCGCAGAGGAGACTTGCGCCGAGTTCGTGGTGGTCCATGGCGAAACACCGCTGTTCGAGTTCTGCAATCGGCAGATCCTTTTCGCGCGCCTTGATCAGAACGCCGGCGTATTCGTCCGGGAAGAGGGTGGCCAGCGCCAGTTCCCCAACGCGGGAAAGCAGGCCGATGGTGAAGATTTCCTCACTGGCAATCTGGGCGAAGTGTGCCAATTCCTGGCAAGCGATCCCGGTAGCCAGCGAGTGTCCCCAGAATTTCTCGTAATCGAACTCTGAGCACAAGCCGCCGCGGTGGTTGTGCATGACCGACAAGCCGATTACCAGATCGCGCACCCGGAATGAGCCGAGCGCGACGATGGCTCGCTGGAGAGAGATGATTGGGCGCGAGCGGCCAAAGGCGGCCGCGTTGGCGAAGTACAGGATGCGCCCGGCGATCGCCGGGTCGGACTGGACCAGTTGTACAAGATCCGGAACGCGATAATCCTCCCTCTGCAACAGGCGGATGATCGACAACGCCACGCCCTTGGGCGACGGCAGTTTGCCAGTGGCCTTGAGCTCTGCGAATCGCTCGGGGGTGACAAAAC
>QKII01000474.1 GCA_003249625.1 Propionivibrio sp.
CGCCTATTTCGATCTTGGTTTCCGCAACATGACCAACAGCAAGCGGGCACTCAAGACGGCTGATGACATCGTCGGGTTGAAGATGCGCGTGATCCAGTCGCCGATCTACATCGACACGTTCAATGCGCTGGGGGCGAACTCTGTACCGATGCCCTTTACCGAGGTGTACACCGCGCTCGAGCAGAAGATGATCGACGGTCAGGAAAACCCCTTCACCGTGATCCAGGCCAACAAGTTTTCTGAAGTCCAGAAGTACCTCGGCGTGACCCGCCACATGTATAACCCGCAGTCCATGCTGATGAGCAAGAAAAAGTGGGACTCGCTCAACAAGGAAGAGCAGGAAATCATCACGACGGCGGCAACCGAGGCGGGGAATTATCAGCGGACGCTTTCGCGCGGCGCGCAGGAAGTCGCTCTGAACGAGCTCAAGCAGAAAATGGAAGTGACCGAGCTGCCGCCAGCTGAATTGGCCAAGGTGCGCGAGAAACTGAAGCCGGTGATCGAGAAGTACAGCGCCAACGTCGGTGCCGACTTCGCGAAGAAGGTGTTCGCGGCCATCGAGAAGGTTCGCAACCAGAAGTAAGCGACGGGTAACCGGAAATTTGCCGGTAGTTGCCCCGAAGTTGAATTTTTCCGCGGTGGCGGTCACGCCCCGCGGAAAACAGGAAATGTTTGAACGAAAGATTGGAAGAACGATGTTAAGTGGCAAGACGACGCTGATCGCACACCTTGGGTATCCGACGGAAGCCTTCAAGGCGCCGCTGATCTATAACCCGTGGTTCGAGAAAAAGGGCATCGACGCGATGGTCGTGCCTATGGGAGTGAAGGCCGAAGATTACGCAGTATCGCTTGGGCAGATCTTCAAGTTTTCCAATATTCACGGCGCGCTTGTCACCATGCCGCACAAGGTGAGTACCGTCGGTCTGGCCGACGAAGTGAGTGTCACCGCCCGGATTGCAGGTGCTGCCAATGCCTTGCTGAAGCGCCCTGATGGCACGTTGCTTGCCGATCAGTTCGACGGCGCCGGTTTTGCCCGTGGCGTGGCCCGAAAAGGATTCAAGACGAAGGGAAGTCGAATTCTCGTCGTCGGCACCGGCGGTGTCGGTAGCCCGATCGCGGCATCGCTCGCCGCCGATGGTGCTGCGTCGATCTCGTTGTTTGATCTGAATACCGCTTCGGCGGAAGGCTTGGCCTCGCGTCTAAAGACCTACTACCCGGACATGGATGTCGCTGTGGCCTCGAATGATCCGGCCGGCTATGACCTGGTGGTCAACGCTACCCCGCTGGGAATGAAACCTGATGATCCGCTGCCGTTCGACGTGACACGCCTTGCACCGACCACCTTCGTTGGAGAAGTGGTGATGAAGCAGGAAATCACCCCGATGCTCAGGGCGGCGATCGAACGTGGCTGCAAGTATCAGGTGGGAACCGACATGCTCTTCGAGATGATTCCCGCTTATCTTGAATTTTTCGGATTTGGTACCGCGACACCGGAAGAACTCCGCGCGGTAGCCAGGATCGAGTACTGAAACGGATTGAATGTTGAATGCCGCCGGCTTTTCCGGGGGCAGAGGTGTTTAGTTGAAAGGATAAGGAACCATGACAACTCCTAGTATTGCCTGGCCAGAGAAGGTCTCACTTTGCGAAGTCGGTCTCCGCGACGGCTTGCAGAACGAGAAAACGATCCCGACAGTCGAGCAGAAGCTGCAACTCCTTGACGCGGTCGTTGCCTCCGGCGTGAAAATCATCGAGGTCGGTGCCTTTGTGCATCCTAAGGCCGTGCCGCAGATGGCCGATACCGATGCGCTCTGCCGCGCGATGAAGAAGGTCGATGGCGTCGAGTATCGTGCGCTGGTGCCGAACATCAAGGGCGTACAGCGGGCCTTTGACGCGGGTCTGACCAAAGCGAAGCTGACGGTCTCCGCCAGCGAAGCACACTGCCTGGCGAATTTCAACAGCTCGCCGGTCAAGATGGTCGAAGGTTTCGCCGACTGCGTCGAGTTCGCCGCCCAGAACAAGATGACGCTGTCCGGCGCCATCTCGACGTCCTTCGGTTGCCCGTTCCAGGGGCGCGTGCCGGTCGAACAGGTAGAGAACGTTGTCGCGAGCTTCGTCAAGCTGGGAATCACCGAGCTGTCGCTGTCGGACACCACCGGCATGGCCAATCCGCGCCAGGTCTACGAACTCGGTACCTACATGATCCAGAAATTCCCGGAGGTGCAGTGGGTGATGCACTTCCACAACACGCGCGACATGGCGCTGGCCAACATCGTGATGGCCATCCAGGCTGGCGTGCGCATGTTCGACGGCGCATTTGCCGGGCTCGGCGGTTGTCCGTTCGCGCCGGGAGCTTCGGGCAACGTTGCATCGGAGGACGTCATCCACATGTTGCACGAGATGGGCATCGATACCGGTATCGACCTGCTTAAGGCCATGGACACCGCACGCCTGGCGGCCGAATTCGTCGGCCACCCGGCGTCCAGCACGGTGCTCAAAGCCGGTCGCTGCGTCGATCTGGTCAAGGAAAAAGCGCAGGGACAAAACAACAAGTAGGGTGAAGCATCGTCACACGGGGTTTGCTGGCGGCATCGACGGCGAAATCGTGTTTCATACAACAACCGAACAGGATTCCGGTTTTGCCGGAGTGAACATCGAACCAGTTTTTTTTGAAGTTTTTTGTTAGGGGAAATGCAATGAGCAGACAGAATGACATGAAGGCTCGTTATGAAGAGCTGAAACTCAACCAGGACCAGATCGACGAAGTCGAACAGGCATTCGAGCGCGCTGACAAGGCCCAGAAGGAATTCGAAACCTGGAGCCAGGAAGCTATCGACCGCACCATCCAGTCCGTGGCCCAGATCGTCGCCAACTCCAAGACCTTCCACGAACTCGTCGAGCTCGGCATTCAGGAAAGTGCTTTCGGTGACCCGATCAGCCGCGAAGCCAAGCGCTTCAAGATTCGCGGCATCCTGCGCGATTGCCTGCGCGAGAAGTCGGTTGGCATCGTCGAGGAAATTCCGGAAAAGCGCATCGTCAAGTACGCCAAGCCCGTGGGCGTGATCGGCTGCGTCATCCCGGCAACCAACCCCGACCTGACCCCGGCTGGCAACGCCGTCTACGCGATCAAGGCACGCAACGCCATCATCTTCTCGCCGCATCCGCGTACCCTGAAAACCAGCCGCAAGACCATCGAACTGATGCGTGAAGGCCTGCGCCGCGTCGGTGCCCCGGAAGACCTCGTCCAGATCCTCGGCTACAAGGCCAAGATCAACAAGGGTATCTCCGAAGCGCTGATGACCAAGGTCGACCTGATCATCGCGACCGGCGGTCAGGGCGTCGTGCGTCGTGCTTACATGTCGGGTACTCCGGCATACGCTGTCGGTGCAGGTAACGCGACGATGGTGTGGGACGAAACCGCCGCGCAGGATCTCAACAAGGCCGCGTTCAATACGATGCGTTCGAAGACGTCCGACTTCGGTTCGGGCTGTTCGGCTGACGGCAACATCGTCATCCATGAAAGCATCTGGGATGCCTCGCTGAAGGAACTCGTTGAGGTCGGCGGTTACATGCTGTCCCCGACTGAACAGGAAGCGATGCGCAAGGTCATGTGGGACGATGAGTGCCATCGCTTGTCCGACACCGTCGCGCTGTCGCCGCAGGATATGACCAAGGCAGCCGGCTTCGAAATTCCGGCTGACCGCAAGTTCCTGATTGCCTCTCACGGAACGGGGATCTTCAACAAGACGCTCGAAGGTATCTGGTGCGTCGAAAAGCTGACTACGCTGTTGGCGGTGCACAAGTATTGCGGTGAGTTCCAGAACGCCATCGACGCCGTTCAAGCCATCCACCAGGTCGGCGGTATTGGCCACTCGGTTGGTATCTTCTCGTTCGACGAGGATCATATCCACCGTCTGGCGCTCGTCGCCCGCGTTGGCCGTATCATGGTGCGTCAGCCGCAATCCAAGGCCAACTCCGGCAGCATGAACAACGGTATGCCGATGACCTCCTCGATCGGTTGCGGCACCTGGGCCGGCAACGCAACGTGCGAGAACATCCACCTGCATCACTACATGAACCTTACGTGGGTGTCCAAGGAGTTCGACAAGCCTGATTCCCCGAGCGATGCCGAGCTGTTCGGTGAGTTCTACGATCCGGAACTTGAGAAGGTCCAGTACTCCCCGTACTGATCACGCGTCCATTTAACTGAGCCGGCCACTGGCAAGGATTGTTTTTTTCCTTGCCAGTGGCCGGCTTTTCCATTTGGCGCGCTGTTCGGAGGATAATCACGGGACATACTAGGGAGGAGTCGGTCGTGAAATATGTGAAACATGTTTTTGCTGTCGCTACATCTTTATTTTGTGTTCTCGTCTCGGTGCATGCCAGAGCGGAAGTGCGTGATCAGGCCTTCCGCTGGGCAACAACCAACCCCTCAGGGCATCCTGTTGTCCGGGGTGGGGTGAAGTTTTCCGAGTTGGTCGAGAAGAAAAGTGGCGGCAAGATGATTGTCAAGCTCTACACGGGCGGGGTGCTGGGTAGTGACCTTCAGGTGTTGCCGTCGGTGCAGCGCGGTGCGATCGATTTCACAACAATGAACTCGGGCATCCTGCAATCGCTTGTAAAGGAATTTGCCGTCGTCGATTTTCCGTTTTTGTTCAACGACGTGAATGAAGTCGATACGATCATGGACGGACCCGTCGGTAAACGACTGGCTGACAAGTTACCGGAAAAAGGGCTGGTAAACCTTGCCTATTACGACCTCGGCTTTCGCAATCTGACAAACAGCAAGCGCCCGGTCAGAACGGCGGCGGATATCGCCGGACTGAAGATTCGGGTCATCCAGTCGCCCACGTACATCGATACCTTTACCGCGCTAGGCGCCGAAGCTGTGCCGATGGCGTTTACCGAGGTCTACTCGGCGCTTGAGCAGAAAAAGATCGACGGACAGGAAAACCCGTTTGCCGTCATCGCGTCGAACAAGCTCGACGCGGTGCAGAAATACCTGACTGAGACGCGCCACATCTACAACCCGCAATCCTTTCTGATGAGCAAGGCAACGTGGGATCGGTTGAACGAGGACGAGCGGAAAATCATCCTCGAAGCGGCGCGCGAGTCGGCAGTCTTTCAGCGCAAGGTGTCGCGCGATGCGCAGGAGCGCTCGCTAGCCAGCATCCGCAAGACGCTGGAGGTGGACGAACTGGCGCCTGGCGAGTTGGAGAAGATCCGGACGAAACTGAAGCCGGTTGTCGAAAAATACAGCGCCAGCATTGGCGATGAATTTGCGAAGTTCGT
>QKII01000271.1 GCA_003249625.1 Propionivibrio sp.
TGGGACGTTGGCGATGGCGGCTATCAGGTCGGCAACTTTCCCGCCGGGTGGGCCGAATGGAACGCCAAGTACCGGGACGCCGTGCGCGCCTACTGGAAGGGAGATGGCGGCCTGATCGGCGACCTCGCCTCGCGGCTGACCGGCTCGAGCGACCTGTACGCACACAATGGTCGTCGCCCGTGGGCCAGCATCAACTTCCTCACCTCGCATGACGGATTCACGCTGCACGATCTGGTGAGCTACGAGAAGAAACGCAACGAAGCCAACGGAGAGAAAAACAACGATGGCGAATCGCACAACCGGAGCTGGAACTGTGGCAAGGAAGGTCCGACCGACGACCCGGAAATCGTCGCTCTAAGGTCCCGCCAGAAACGCAACCTTCTGACGACCCTTCTCCTTTCACAAGGCGTGCCGATGCTGGTTGCGGGCGATGAAATGGGGCGCACGCAGCAAGGGAACAACAATGCCTATGCTCAGGACAACGAATTGAGCTGGCTCGACTGGAACCTGAAACAGGAAGATCGAGACTTCCTCGCATTCGTACGTCGGGTGATTGCCCTGCGCCGCGAGCACCGGATATTCCGCCGGCGCACCTACTTCCGGCCGCACGGCGCGCCCAATGGCGAAAAGAATATTCTCTGGTTCACCCCGGAAGGGCTGGAGATGAGCGATACAGAGTGGAACCAGGGATTCGCGCACTGCCTCGGTATGTACCTTGCGGGGGATGCCATCGGCGAAACGGACGCCTCGGGCGAACCGGTACGGGACGCTAATTTCCTGCTGCTGATCAACGCCTACCATGAGGCAGTGCCATTCCAGATTCCCGGATTTCAAGGCAACAAACGCTGGCAGGTAGTAATCGACACCAACGACCCGGAAAGTCACCACGTTGAGAAGCATTACGCCCGAGGCTGCATGTTCCCCCTGCCAGGGCGCTCGCTGGTACTGCTCAGGCAATCCTGGCCAACGCCAATATCATCGCCCATACTGAACCGATCAACGACGCCACAACGAATCCACGGACGATAGCCATGAAAATAACCACGCTCAACAGTGAACTGCAGCGAATTGCCGAAGCCGACCATCACGACCCGTTCGCCGTGCTCGGCCGTCATCCCGATGGAAAAGGCGTGCTTGTACGAGCCTACCTTCCCGGAGCCGCCGAGGTGCGCATTGCGGAGGGTGACCGCCTGCTGAAGCGGGTGCCAAACTCCGACCACTTCGAGTGGCGTGGCGATGGCGACGACCTGCCGATGCATTACAGCCTGGTCTGGCGCGACAGCAACCGTCGCGAACATATCGCGCGCGACCCCTACACCTTCCTGCCGCAGATCGGCGACCTCGACCTGCATCTGTTCGCCGAGGGCCGGCACCGCCACGCCTGCAGCTTCCTGGGCGCGCATGAACACGAGGTGGACGAGGTCAGCGGCATCCTCTTTGCCGTCTGGGCGCCGAACGCCGCGCGCGTCAGCGTGGTCGGCGACTTCAACGGCTGGGACGGCCGCCGCCACCCGATGCGCGTCCGCGGCGGCAACGGCATCTGGGAATTGTTCATTCCCGACCTCGAACCCGGGCACATCTACAAATACGAGGTTCGCAACCGCGACAGCGGCGAAATCCTGCTCAAGGCCGACCCGTACGGCCAGCAGCACGAACTGCGGCCGCGCACCGGCTCGGTCATCCCGGCCCGCGGCACCTACACGTGGAACGACAGTGAATGGATGACGCGACGGCAGCAAGCCGCCTGGCAGCATCAGCCGATGTCGGTCTATGAAGTGCATCTCGGTTCCTGGCGGCGCGACACAGAAGGCGGCTTCCTTGACTACCGAGAGGCAGCGCATCGTCTGGTCGACTACGTGAAGGAGATGGGCTTCACGCATATCGAACTGCTGCCGATCACCGAACACCCCTACGATCCATCGTGGGGCTACCAGGTCACCGGCTATTTCGCGCCAACCAGCCGTTTCGGCGATCCGGACGACTTCCGCTATTTCGTCGACCATTGCCACCGCAACGGCGTCGGCGTCCTGCTCGACTGGGTGCCGGCGCACTTCCCGAAGGACGCGCATGGCCTCGCGCGCTTCGACGGCACAGCGCTTTTCGAACACGCTGACCCACGCCTCGGAGAACACAAGGACTGGTCGACGCTGATCTTCAATTTCGGACGCAATGAGGTAAAAAGCTTCCTCCTGTCGAGTGCCGTCTTCTGGCTCGAGGATATGCACATCGACGGCCTGCGCGTCGATGCCGTGGCTTCGATGCTCTACCTCGACTACTCGCGCGAGGAAGGCGAGTGGATTCCCAACCAGTACGGCGGACGAGAGAACCTGGTGGCCATCGACTTCCTCAAGGAACTCAACGTTGCGGTGCACGAGCAATGCCCCGGTGCGATGATGATCGCCGAGGAGTCGACCTCGTGGCCGCAGGTCAGCCGGCCGGTGTACGTCGGTGGTCTCGGCTTTGACATCAAGTGGAACATGGGCTGGATGAACGACACGCTGCGCTACATGGCCAACGAGCCGATCCACCGCCAGTATCACCATGGCATGCTGACCTTCAGCATGCTCTATTGCTTCACCGAGAATTTCATGCTGCCCTTCTCGCACGACGAGGTGGTGCACGGCAAGCAGTCGATGCTGCACAGGATGCCCGGCGACGAATGGCAGAAACACGCCAACCTGCGCACCCTCTACGCCTACCAGTTCACCCATCCTGGAAAGAAGCTGCTGTTCATGGGCACCGAATTCGGCCAGGGCAAGGAATGGGACAGCACCGGCGTGCTCGACTGGTACGTGCTCGACTACCCGCTGCACAAGGGCATGCAGCGGCTGGTACGCGACCTCAACCACCTCTACTGCAACACCCCTGCCCTGTACCGCTACGAGTTCGACTGGAAGGGTTTCGACTGGATCGACTGCCACGACGCGCAGCAGTCGGTGATCAGCTACCTGCGCTGCGGCGACAACGGTGAAATGCTGATCGTGATACTCAACCTGACACCCGTCGTCCGCCACGATTACCGCATTGGGGTGCCAGCCAGCGGGAGCTATCGCGAGGTGCTGAACACCGACGCGGCAATCTATGGCGGCAGCGGCATCTGCAACGACACATGCATCGCCGAAGATCAGCCGTGGATGAACCGCCCCTTCTCCTTGTCGCTGACCCTGCCGCCGCTGGGAGCTATCTTGCTCGCTCCGGCAGCGTAGGACTCGTCTCCGTTAACCGCCCCGGCCCGAGTAGAGCGTGTAGCATCCGAGTCCGATCAGGAACACGCCGAACAAGGTACGCAGCCAATGCGCGCTGAGCCCCGTCGCCACCTTGGCGCCAATCCAGGCGCCAATAAAGATCGTGACGGCGAGGATCACCGCCGCACGCCAGTCGATTTGCCCGGCGCGGTAGTAGGCATAGACCGCTGCCGCGCCGATCGGCGGCAATAACACGGCCAGACTGGTTCCGATGGCACGGTGCAGCGGGAATTCGAGCAGATAGACAAGGCCGGGAACGATCAACACGCCACCGCCGATGCCGAACAGACCGGAACTCATGCCGGCACCGAGGCCAATCAAAACCAGAATCAGCACTTCCATCTCTGCTACCCTTTCCGTAAGCTGGCTCGTCTCAGAATAGGCGGCGATTATAAGGGAGAGTGAGAAGTGCTTGAGAAACCCCTGCATTCCATCAAGAAACTGCTCGGCATCCACCGCCCGCCAACCGACGAGCGAAGCCACCGCTTCGTCGCCGTGATCGAATGCGCACTCAACCAGAACGCCCGCGATGCCGGCGCGGCGTGCTTTCCGGCCATGAATTTCGAACTGCTGGCACTTTGTCACAAACATGACCTGGGAATACTTCAGATTCCCTGCCCCGAAGTCGCCGCGCTCGGCCCCGAGCGCAAGCGCCTACCCGGGCAGAGCCTGCGCGCGGCGATGGACAGCGACGCCGGACGCTGCAGTTGCCGTTCTCTGGCATGGGAAGTCAGCAACACCATTGAAACCTATATCGCGCGCGGCTGCGAACTTGTCGCTGTACTCGGTGGCAACCCGCGCAGTCCCGGCTGCGCCGTTCATCATGGGGAAAACGGCCTGAGCGCAGAAGCGGGCGTATTCATGCAGGCGCTCCAGGCCGAGTTGCGCCGACGCCAACACGACCCCGCTTTCCACAGCATGCGCGACTACGATCCGGACCAGCTGCGCGAAGACCTCGCCTGGTTTCAGGAGTGTCTGGAAGTGGCCGCATCGCGGAAATAGGCACTCGGCGGCATCCCGAACTGCTGCCGGAACATCGTCGCAAAAGCACTCGGACTGTTATAACCGAGGTTGAGTGCGACATCCACGACCTTCTGCCCGTCCGCAAGGAATTCCAGCGCCCGGATCAGCCGTGCCTGTTGCCGCCACTGGCCGAAGGTCAGCCCCGTTTCCCGCTGGAAGCGCCGTTCGATTGTCCGCCCATGCACTCCGAGCTGGCGCGCCCAGTCCTCCAGCGTCGACGAATCGTCCGGCTGATCGGTCAGCCGTTGGCAGATCGCGCGCAAACTCGTGTCGGCAGGATACGGCAACTGCAGCGGCAAGCTCGGAAGCGATGCAACCTCATCGAGCAACAGGCGCATCAGTCGCCCTTCGCGGGAATCCTCTGTATACGGCGGAACCACATCGACGGCAGCGAGGATCAACTCGCGCAGCAAAGCCGAGATTCCAACCACCTGGCACAGACGCGGCAGCGCTGCGTGGGCATCCGGGCGGAAATAGAGCGTACGCAGATGGACCTCGCCGACCATCCGCAGCTGATGCCACATCCCCGGCGGCATCCACAGGCCACGGGTCGGCGGCACGACCCATTGGCCGGCCTCGGTTCTGACCACCATGACGCCCTGTGCTGCATAGATCAGTTGCGCAGTCGGATGGCGGTGACTGGGAACCCGAACACCCGGGGAGTAGTTGACCGCACGGCCGATGACCGGGAAGTTTCCCCGGTCCTTGCCATGGCTGAGACTGAAGCGAGTAACAGTGTCCATTTAGCGAAGATCAATGCCCGATTATGGCGAGACGGACAGACATCTTACCTCGTATAGTTGGGCGTGTTGTCCCAAACCACCCTTCTTGCCATCATGTCTTCCGCTTCAGCATCTTCTCCCGCACGGCAGCCCACCTTCAAGGTACTCGGCGCCATCAGTTTTTCGCACTTTCTGAACGATACGATCCAGTCGCTGATGCTGGCCATCTACCCGCTGTTCAAGAGCGGGCTGGGATTGAGCTTCGCGCAGATCGGCCTGATCACCCTCTCTTTCCA
>QKII01000054.1 GCA_003249625.1 Propionivibrio sp.
ACAGCGCGGCGATCTTCGCGCGCATCGCCTCGGTACCGGCGACAACCTTGTCGAGAATGGCATCGAGCGCCCAGAAACGCTCACGCACATCGAAGGTGATCGTCCGGCTCTTGATCGAGGCAAAAGTGCCGATGCGCTGGTGGTACATCTTGGCCAGCACCGGGTAGCCGAACGCCTCGGACAGCGCGGCGAGAACCAGGAAGGTAGCGACTTCGTCAGCCAGTTCGGGGTGCTTCGTGCCGGACGTGTAAAGCCATTTGTAGAGGTCCGGATGGAAGTTGGTATTGACCCCGTTGAAGCCACGCGAACCGGCCTTCATCGCGTCATAGGCGATTGCCGCGTTGGCATTGAGTATGGCGAACGGCGTACCGGCAGTCATCGCCACGCGCCGCTTTACCGTTTCCAGGTCGCAGGAAACGTCCTTGAGCATGACGAAGCGACCGCTATCGACGCAGAAGCGCAGCTCGTCGTCGGTCAGCATCCGGCGATACGGAGCCGGGCACTCGTAGAGGCCGAGCGGGATGTCCTTCGGCAGGCGGTCGAGCAGCCACTTCATGTTGCCGAGAAAGACTTCGCTGCCGCGGTTCTTCGGATCGAGGTGATTGGTGACCAGCACGATCCCGTCGGCTCCTGTTTCGGCAGCTACGGTCAACTCTTCCAGTTGGCTGTAGGGGTCGTCGCTGACGTGCCCGGAAACCACAACCGGAACGCGGCCCGCTGCCTGCTTGACGACGAACTTGCCCAGTTCGGAACGTTCCTTGACAGAAAGGAACTGCATCTCGCTCGACTGGCAGACGGCGAACAGCGCGTCCGAACCTTTGGCGATATACCACTCGATCAACCGTTCCAGACCGGCATAGTCGATTTCGCCGCTCTCCAAATATGGGGTGATCATTACCGGGATGATGCCCTCTATGCGCTTGCCACTCATATTCTCTCCTCGCCTCCTGGCCCGAAAAAGCGCAATGCTAAAACGTTGCAGCCGGAAATGCTACTTTCTCTTTCCCCACTCGTCGGAGCAGCATTACTTCCCATGCCCAAACGGTATTACCGGCAAGAAAATCGAGACTTCCAGCCCGCCACCGGGGGCGTCGCCAAGCGTCAGTTCTCCACCGGTCACATCGACGATACGTCGCACAATCGCCAGCCCCAGCCCACAACTACCGCGTGTGGCACGCGCCGGCTCGATCTGGGTAAAAGCTTCAAAGGCACGCTCCCTTTCCGCAGCCGGAATGCCCGGTCCGTGATCGCGCACACGCAGGGTGACCGTGCCATGCCGCTCAGTGGCAAGCGCCACTTCAACCGGTGGTGCGCCGTACTGCATGGCATTGTCGATCAGGTTATCGAGCAGACGCTGCAGGTCCCCGTGGGTAATCGCGACGAGGCTGGCGGCGGCCGGCGCATCGACGGCCATCTCGACTGGCCGACCAAGTTCGCGCTGCCGGGCGATTTCGTTGCTCACCGCGTCGGCGATTGGCAACGGAGGCGGCGGCTGTTGCGGGTTCGCCTCGCTGCGCAGGAAAGCCAGGCACTGCTCGACGATACGTTCCATGTCGAGCGTGTCGCGTTCCAGGCCCTGGCGGTCGGCGTCGCTCTCAAGCAGCGCCAGACGTACGCGCAGGCGGGCCAGTGGCGCGCGCAGGTCGTGCGTCAGGCCGGCAAGCATTTCGCGTCGCTCGTCCTCGGCCCGGGCCAGCTTCGCCAGCATGGTGTTGTGCCGCTCGGCCAGCCGGCGAACTTCGTAGGGACCGCTCGGTGTGACCTTTTGAGCACTGCCGTCCCCCGTTGCCGAAACAGCCTCTCCAAGGCGTCGCAACGGACGGACGATGCCGCTGACGAAGATGCCGGCGATGAGCAGCAGCACGGTCAGCGCAATGGCGAGGTTCCACCACAGGTCGTGCGGCAGCTTCTGGGGCTTGAAGCGAGGGGGAGGGAGGATCAGCCACCAGCGTTCACCGGCAACGTTGAAGCCGATCCACAGACCGTTTCGCGGGTCGGCGTCCTGACGAAGGTCGATCTGCTCGCGAAGAATGTGCCGCAAATCCTTACCCAGTTCACGGGCAAAGCCGAATTGCGGGCGTTGTGGTGGAACCTGGCCCCCGTCGGGCCGTAACTGAAGCCATTGTTCATCCGGCTCTGCCATTTCCAGCCGCTGGCGCGCATCGTCGTCGAGGCCGGGTAGCAGCGTCTGCAACAGCCGGATCTGCCCGGCAACGTAGCGTACCGTCCGGTTCTTGTGGTCGATGCCACGGTTGTCGAGAATCAGCGAGAAGGTCGTGATCTCGGCGACAGCGATCACCGCGACGACCAGCAGAACGGTGCGCAGTGCCAGCGAATCGGGAAACAACCGGATTTTCACGCGGCGCTCTCGGCGGTAGTTTCGCTATCGGGCACGAAGACGTAGCCGACCCCCCACACCGTCTGCAGGTAGCGCGGTTTCGCGGGGTCCTCCTCGATCAGGCGGCGAAGGCGATGGATCTGCACATCGATGGCCCGGTCAAAGGATTCGCTATCATCGCCGCGCGTCAGTTCGAGCAAGCGCTCGCGCTTCATCGGCCGTCCGGGGTTGCCCACCAGCGCATTGAGCAGGGCGAATTCGCCGCTGGTCAGCGTCACCTCCTGACCGTCACGCGACAGTTTCCGGGCGGCACGGTCGAAGCGCCATTCACCGAAACAGAATGGCCCGCCCTGAACGACCGGCACCGCCGAGCTCGGGGCCCCGCGGCGCAGCACCGCTTCGATGCGCGCAACCAGTTCCCTGGGATCGAACGGCTTGCCGACATAGTCGTCAGCGCCCATCTCGAGTCCGATCACGCGGTCGACCGGTTCGTCGCGGGCCGTGAGCATGATGATCGGACGCGTCTCGCCACGCGCACGCAACCGCCGGCAGGCGGCGAGCCCATCCTCGCCGGGCATCATCAGATCAAGCACGATCAGCTGCGGCTGGTAGCGATCGAGGAAAGCGTCAAGTTGGCTGGTATCGGGCAACAACAAGGTGTCGAAGCCGTGCCGCCCGAGGTAGGTGGCCAACAACTGGCGCAGCTCCGGGTCATCATCGACAAGAAGGATTTTTTTCATAGGGGAATTACGGATGCCATGCGGAATGTTCACGGAGCCATTCTATGCCGCACAACGCGGTCGAGACACGGCGTGAAACAATTCGCAACGGAGAATCGCGGTTCCGGCTATTCCGTCCCCGCCGACGCGAGCGGCAAAAGCACCTCCGCCTTCAGGCCGCGCCCTTCTCGCCCGTCCCCCAGCAGGATGCGCCCCCGGTGTGCCCAACAGATCTCGCGAACAATGGCCAGTCCGAGGCCGCTGCCGTCAGCGTCGCCGCGCCCGAGGATGCGGTAGAAGCGCTGGAAGACTTTCTCGCGTTCGGCTTCGGGAATCCCCGGGCCGTCATCGATGACACTCAGGCGCACGAATTCTGCAGTCTGTTCAAGTTCCACGCTGACGTGGCCATTTTCTGACGTGTAGCGCAGAGCGTTATCGATCAAATTGGAAACCATCTCGCGTAGCATCGTGGCGTTGCCGTGTACGAAAGCACCGCAGGAGACGCCATCGAACGACAGGTCGATGTTCTTGCGTAGCGCCAGCGAGGCCAGTTCGCCGGCGATGTCGCACACCAGTTCGGCAAAATCGAGCCGCTCGAACTCCTGGATCAGCCCGTTGGCCGGCTCGGCGCGGGCCAGCGTCAGCATCTGGTTGGCCATCCGCCGCGTACCGCGGATGGTATCGATCAGGCTGCCGAAGGTGCGACGCATTTCCTCTGGATCGTCCTGGCGCGAACCGTATTCAGCCTGCGTTCCGAGCACCGTCAGCGGGGTGCGGATCTGGTGCGCTGCATCGGCCAGGAAACGTCGCCGTGCCTCCAGCAGCCGAGCCAGACGAGCCATGTGGAAGTTGATCGCATCGACCAGCGGCAACAATTCGTTCGGCACGTTACTCGCCGGGACCGGCGTCAGGTCTTCTTCATTGCGCTGACGAATGGCATCGCGCAGATCGAGCAGAGGCCGGAAGGCGTTTCTGACCACGATCAGGACCAGGAACAGACCGGCAGTGATCAGCAGCAACTGGGGGCGCAGGCTGTCGACGAAGAGGCTGAAGGCCAGTCGGGTGCGCGCCTCCGTGGTTTCGGCAAAGAGCACGGTGACCGCGTCGCCACCGGCCAGTTCCGGATCGTAGAGGCGCTTAGACAACGCTCCCAGACGCACCGACTGGTTGCGGTAGATCGAATCGATGATTTTCGGTTCTTCACCTTCGCCTTTCAGACCGGGAAACGGCAGGTCGTCGTAGCCGGTGATCACGTCACCGGAGGGACCGACGACCGAGTAGAAGAGCCTCTCCTGGACGCCTTCCTCAAAAATGTCCAGCGCCGAATACGGGATATTGACTGTGATTTCTCCCGCCGTGGCATGGACGCTCTCAGCGATGTTTTTGAGCGAGGTGGCCAGCGAGCGGTCGTAGGCCCGATTGGCCGCGTCGATCGCGCCCTTGTAGAACCACAGCGCGTTGAGCGGCAGCAAAATGACGATCGGCAGGATCAGCCCCCAGATAACCCGCTTGCGCAGGCTGAACGACCTCCGTTCGGCGTCAGCCGTCATTGCCGGTATCGCTCAGCACGTAGCCGAGCCCGCGCAGGGTGCTTACGAAGGCGCCAGAGCCTTCCAGCTTCTTGCGCAGGCGGTGAACGTAGATCTCGATGGCCTCGATCCGCGCCTCGTCGTCGAAGCTGAAAATCTTTTCGAACAGGACGTTGCGCGGCACCGGCTTGCCGAGGCGGGTAACGAGGACTTCCAGCACCGACAGTTCGCGCGGGGTGAGCGACAGCGGCCGACCACCGACCGAGGCGATACGGTTGGTCGTGTCGAACTCGAGCTGCCCGACGCGGACGGTCGGCATGACGTTGCCGCTGCGTCGCAGCAGCGACTTGATCCGAGCCTCCAGTTCGGCAACCTCAAAGGGCTTGGCCAGATAATCGTCGGCGCCGAGATTGAGCCCCTTGACCTTGTCGTCGAGCGTGGAGCGGGCAGTGAGGATGAGCACCGGCACGCGGGCGGTCCTCTCCTGCGCGCGCAGATGGCGCAGCACGTCCAGCCCGTCCATTCCGGGCAACGACAGGTCGAGGATGACGAGGTCGTAGGGCTGGGTGAGCAGGGCGCTCAGCGCGTGGTCGCCGCGCTCGACGACATCGACGACGAAGCCCGACTGACGGAGAGTCTTGGCGACCCAGATGGAGAGTTCGGCGTGATCTTCGACGAGCAACAGGCGCATGGCGGAC
>QKII01000280.1 GCA_003249625.1 Propionivibrio sp.
AGCAGGCCCCAAGTGGGTGCGGCCACCGAGGGAACCAACAGGCCAATCAGCGGGGTGTGCCCTGTTTTCAGAAAACGGGCGGCGCGGTTGGGCTGATAGCCGAGGTCTGCAATGGCGTCCTGAACACGGCGAAGGATTTCCGCATTGACCGTTTGCGTCCGCCCGTTAACGACGTTGGAAACGGTACTGACGGAAACACCCGCGCGCTCTGCGACATCTCGTAAACGAACCATGGTCTTCTATTGATATTGAGGTGCTGGCTGAGCAGACGTCGCTGCCATCTGCCCAGCCGTGGCTAAGGTACTTACTTGATCTGCTGAATACGAGCGATGTAGTCCTTCCAGTTCGGGAAGTCCTGAGCGAGCTTGACATTGACGGCGTCCCTGAATGCCTTGTTGTTCAAGCCACTGCTTTCGTCGATAAATTTTACGCCCTTGGCCTCGATCTTGGCGCGAGCTTCCTTTTCATCACCGACCGCCCACTGCAAGCTCCGGTTAGCCATCTCGACCATGGCGTCATCGATCAGCGCACGATTCTTGTCGGACAAGGACTTCCATACCTTTTCGTTGATGAAGGTGGAAAGTACCGACTGCATATGCCCCGTCATGATGACGTGTGTCTGCACCTCGTAAAACTTCAGTGCGAAAATGTTTGTAAGCGGATTTTCCTGGCCGCTGACCATCCCTGACATCAGGGCCGTGTACAACTCGGTGATTTCAACAGGAGTCGGAATGGCTCCCATGCCCTGAATCATCGTCTGCCACAGTTGGAGCGGAACCGCACGGATCTTTTTGCCTTTCAGGTCTTCCGGAGAGTAGACGGGGAAGTTGGTAGACATTTGTCGGGCACCTCGATAGAAGGTGCCTAATACACGCATGTTCGCCGCCTTCACCAGTTTCTCATTCAGCTCCTGCAGGACAGGCGACGTCTTTGGCGAAGTAGCCAGCACGGCATGGTGTCCATCCCGGTAAATGTAAGGCGCGTTGAATACGGACATGTCCGGCAGGAATTTTCCTAATGACGCAAAGTCGTGATGCCCCATGCCAATGGCCCCCATCTTGATGCCATCGACCATCTCGGCAACGCCGCCAAGCTGGGAGTTCGGGAAGATTTGCAGCGTGACTTCGCCCTTCGTTTTTTCCTTGATCAGGTCGGCGAGTTCCGCGGCGTAACGGGTTTGCGATTCATTGGCCATGCCAACGTGGGCATACTTGATAACAACCGGTTTGTTTTGTGCGAAAGCGCTCGATCCGAACGCGATACTCAGGCAGAGAAACGACAAAAGCTTTTTCATGAGACCCCCATATAAGTAAAAGACTTCACCTCGTCCAGCAACACCCAAAACACCGGATAAATTTACCCGGCTGCCCAACAACAGATTGAACAGAATTGCTCTAGCGACTAGAGATCACCGATTGCATCCCAGCGCGTGAAATCGGCGTCGGTCATTTCGGTCAGTACGATCACGGAGAAGGTCAACACTTTGCAGCCTTCCTCGAGATGACCACCGAACGCCACTTTCGCGTCGGAGAAGGTAATGTGCGCGTGTACCCGACCAGCAATCACCATGCCGTTGATATTGACGATGTCACACCCTTGTTCACCCTTCGGATAGGCTTCGTGGGGTGGATTGACCATGCTATCCACGACATGAAAGTGATAACTTTTCAC
Source organism: Propionivibrio sp. (assembly GCA_003249625.1). The sequence goes on from QKII01000280.1 coordinate 1,672, forward strand.
CGAACCGATGCCCGTCAAGATCACGGCATTCTGGATGCCGTTTTCTTCCACTGCCTTACGCAAGGTCAAAAGAATGTCTTCGTCGGGATTGAGCCGTACAAAGAAGAGGCTCTGGTTGGTATAGCGAAAGCAATTCATTGGAAACCTCTCAGGCAGGCGCCGATCACTTGATCAGCTGGTTGGGAATCCACAGAACAATCTGTGGGACGTACGTAATCAGGAGCAATGTGATTCCGAGAGGGATGTAGTACGGCGCGATTTCCCGGACGACATCCTTGATAGGAATTTGCCCCACCTTGCTGACCATGAAGAGCGAGAGGCCCATCGGCGGCGTAATGAGGCCACACATGATGTTGAAGACGAATACCAGTCCGAGATGGATTGGGTCGACGCCAGCCTGGACCAGCGGCGGGACGATGATAGGCACGAACAGAAGAATGGCGGTCGTGCTGTCGAGAAACATGCCAACGACAAACAGAAGAATGTTGAGAAGCAACAGGAGAACCAGCGGATTGTCCGAAATCGAAGTAAACCAGTGCGAGAAAATCTGCGGAATTTGCTCTGCAGCCAGGATCCACCCGAAGATTGCAGCCGCGGCAACAATGATCAGAACGCAGCAAGTTGACTTGATTGTCTCGTACAGTGCGTGCGGGAGACTTTGCCAGGTCAGATCGCGATAGACGAATTTGCTGATAAAGAGGACATAACCGACGGTAAGCGCCGAAGCTTCCGTCGGCGTAAAGATGCCAGTGAGCATACCGATGACTAGCAGCACAGGCGTCATCAGTGCAGGGAATGCAGGGAGAAATGCGCTCCATATCTCACGACAGCTCGGCCAACGCGGTGCGCGTGGGAAATTCCGACGCTTGGCCAGTACCGCTGTCAGCGCCATCATCGCCGCTACCGCAAGAACTGCCGGCCCGATTCCGCCAACCAGCAATTTCACGATCGAAACACCCGCAGCAGCGCCATAAATCACAAGCGGGATGCTCGGTGGAAAAATCGGCCCGACGGTCGCGGAGGCAACCGTGACAGCCGCCGAGTAGGGCACAGAGAATCCTTTCTCCTTCATGGCCTTGATTTCAATCTGCCCGAGACCGCCGACATCGGCCAAAGCGGCACCCGACATCCCCGAAAACACAAGGCTGGAGAAAATGTTGACCTGCGCGAGCCCCCCGGGGAGGCGCCCGGTTATCACATCGGCAAAGTGGAAGATTCGAGCAGTGACACCGGAACTGTTCATCAGATTGCCGACGAGGATGAACAGCGGTACCGCACACAGCGTGTAAGAATCCAGCGAATACTGCATCCGTTGCGCTAGCAGATCGAGCGGCAGATCCTTCACCACGATATAAAAAATGCTTGGAATCAGAATCGATGTCGCAACCGGAAACCCGAGCAGAAACAGGGCCGCAAACATGATCAGGATGGTTGTTCCCATGACTTTCCCTTAGTCTTGTTGTGTGTTTCTTGCGTGCGTGATCCTCTTTTTAAGAATCAGCAAATATCCGACCGTCAGCAGAAGAAATCCGAGTGCGTTTGGTAGAAAGAAGACCCAGAACGGAATTTGCAGCGTCGCGGTCGTGTTGTTGGGGTTTTCGATGATCACGGATATTGACGACCAGGACACGATGGCGAACACGACGAGCGAGCAAACATCGCTGATGAAGGACAACCCGTTGCGCAAGGGGGCTGGAAACATATCGCGCAGTTCAACCATCGCGATATGTCCGCCTTCCCGTAAGGTGAAGGCCAACGGAAACAGCACAATCCAGATCATCAGGTAACGAACGAACTCCTCGGCCCCAACCAATGGAAGATCGAACAGTTCGCGCATCAAGACTTGCAGGATGACGGTAACCAGCATTACCGAGAGACAAAGAATGCTGATCTCCCTGTCTAGCCTTAGGATTAACTTCATACGCTTTAATCCCTCCTGTGGATTTGTTATTTATTAGGAGCACGGGATTCTGTCCTGAATTCAGCTCCCAGCTGCCTGCAAAAATCATATTATTTATGCCGTGTAACGTTACACGGGCCGGTGAAACGTTACACGGCGTTATTTTTAATGTCAACGGCTAAATCAGGCAGGGATGATTGTTGACGGTTCCAGGTGGCTCGCCCTAAGCAGGGCGCCACGGACCATAAACGGGGTAATTGTTAGCAATGCTTGAAAATTGCTGATGGCATTCGGCGGGGCCTGGCCAACTTCGTGATGCTCTTCCTGCTCACGGTGTTGCTCGTAGCCTTTTTGCTCGGCTTTCCGCTCATCCAGCAATATTGCCGCGGCCTACGGCATTGCGGTCACCGGTACCATGCTTCACGGCCTCAAACACTACAAGGTGCTACACGAACACATGGTCATCTTGACGATCCGCATTTTTGACGTGCCGTACGTACCCGAGATCGACCGCGTCGAAGTTAAGCCGCTGGGGCTGGATTTCTGGCAGGTGACCATCCAGTACGGCTTCAAGGACGAGCCAGACCTTCCCGAAGCCCTGACGCACTGCACCCACTTTGGACTGGAGTTCGACATGATCGACACGTCATTCTTCCTCGGCCGGGAAACGCTGATTCCTCGCTTCGGCAAGGAGATGGCCTATTGGCGTGTGCTGCTCATCTCGGCGATGTTCCGCAACGCGACGAGTATCACGGCGTTCTTCAAGATACCTTCGAACCGGGTGGTGGAGTTGGGGTCGCAGGTGGTCTTGTAAAGGTGGCATTGACCAGCGGTAACATACATCGGCTGACCACTCGACAAGAGCTCCTTGCTATTTCGTCTCTGAAGACTTGGCAACGGAACCCAGGCCGTCCTTCAATATCCTTTTATCAGCTTTACCCTGTCAATCAGAACTCTCATCTGTTCGCCGACAAGACCGAGCAGTTTCGTGTCAACCAAATTGCCATCGGCATCAAAAGAGCCGGTAAATGCATTGGAAAAAAATTCCGGGGTATTTAGCGGTTGCAGATCGAGAAAGACGCAAACCTGGCGTAGATGATATTGCGCCCGCGAGGTGCCCATCCCGCCACCCGCGCCCATGAGCGAGGCTACCTTGCCTGCTAAAAGAGCGTTATTTGGTTCGCGTGAGGCCCAGTCGAGAATGTTTTTTAGTGCTGGAGCCAACGAATAGTTGTATTCGGTACAAGCAAAAACAAAGGCATCTGCCTGCGCCATTTGGTCGAGAACACGCTGAACTGACGGTGGTTTATGCGCAAGATCAGCGTTGTAAAACGGGATGTCAGAAAGATCCGCAATGGTCAAACAAGCGCCTTCCGGCAGGCTCGTTTGTGCAGCGCGTAACAATCCGCGATTGGTTGACGCTTTGCGCAAGCTTCCTGCAATGCCGAGCAAATTGATGGTTTTCATGGTTGCTTTCCTTTCACTGAAAAGGACTGGTTTGGAAATTGTGGACAATCCCTATTGGTGTTACTCAAGGGGGAGGCCATATTTGAAGCGTGTTTTCATTCGACTGGTTAAGCAGAGTATTCAAAAGCGATGACCTGCTTTTTTTCTGATCTCTTTGTGTTCATGGCGACATATGCGTCAAGAGCCTTCGTTATTGGCCATATCGTATGGTCACGCGGTCGCAGCACTCCC